>JAKIZN010000083.1 GCA_022708005.1 Bacteroidota bacterium
ATTTTAACCCAATGCGACTCCTACGGAGTCGTATAATTTTAACCCAATGCGACTCCTACGGAGTCGTATAAACCGCCGATTATTCATTACTACAAACATTTGAACCCTTCGGGTTCGTTACAATTTGGGTTTAAGATTTTAAGATGTCCTACACCTCGAAGGTGTAGGACATCTGGAAAACAGCGTATGGGCAACGGGAAAAGTTTCTACTACATCATTTGGGCTTATAGCATCGCAATAAAACCAGCCATTCTGCCTGATAAGTCGCCGTCTCTTCTATATGAATGGTATTCCCTATTTGTAATTGTGCATATAGGAGAGATTTCTATGTTGCTTGAGCTTATTCCAAGTTCGGTTAGCTGCTCGAATATTCGCTGTTTTATATCGAGCAAGTATTTTTCGCCCTTCTTTCTTTTTACTGTTTCTGGGAACAACTCTGCTACTTCAGCTCCGACTTCGTAAGAATCGGCGCCCGCGGCGGGCGATACCCATGCAAGCATATCTTTGGGGACGCTGCCGTATTGCTCGCTCATCATCGAAACTCCTTTTGCAACGATATTTTTTGCCGTGCCGCGCCACCCCGAATGAAAAGCACCTACAGCTTCACTTACCACATCATAAACCAGCACTGCCGCACAATCGGCTACCGTAACGTTTAGCACCAATTTTTTCACATTGGTTATCATGCCGTCGGACTGATTTATGAAACTTCGATTCTCGTTTGTAATTACTTGTATAAAGTCGCTATGGGCTTGCTTTTGGAAAACTAAATTCTCTCTCTTTAGCCCTAAATTGCTTGATAGCAAACTTCTCATTTGCTCCACTTCGTCCATTTCATAAATTTTGCCCGGAAATATAGAAAAGCCTTTTGCAAATATATGATAATTCGATTTAGTTGTTCCAGCTATTACTTTCTCACCGTCAAATATATCGGCGTTTAAAATCTCAATTTTCATCTTCAATATTCTATAACTTGTGAAACCACCTTGCCTTTCAAGATAGCAAGATTTATTTTGTTTTGCAAATCTGGCGATAGTTCGATATATCTGAAAGTTCGCTTTTCGCGGAGGAAATCTGCCGTATTTATTCCGCAGTTGCCATTCACGGCTAATATAACAGAATCTTTGAGCGTAGATAAAAAATTATTGAGCGGATAATCATTTCGAGCGTATTGCGATGGCTTCCTATCAGCAATATAAACGAAAGTTTGGGCATTTTGCAAAGGAATCACCGATACTACTGCCTGTTCTCTTGGATAAATTTGTAGCCCCTGCGTAGACTGATTTTGATAAAAAATAGCGATAAATGCCGTTGCAACGAAGCAAGCCGCAAACCTAAAAAACAATAGCTTTAGGCTGTCCGAAAAAATCAGATATATAGCAAAAACAAGCGAAAGCACAGACGCCAGCATAGCTCCGCTGCCCGCAATATAAGCCAGCGGTAAATTAACGGAAAATTGATTAATTCGCTCGCTTATTAGCAATAAAAATGTGGTCAAATCACCATATAGCATAGCCAAAGGCATAAATATTTGCGACGCAATTATCGAAACTATTGCAAATATTAAAGATAGCGAGATTAGCGGAATAATCAATAAGTTCGATAGATAAGACACAATCGAGAAAATGCCAAAGTAATAAGCCACTAATGGCGAGACGATTGAAGAAGCCGAAATAGTCATTGCTAAGCTATTTTTTATATAACTCAATATAGTGCTATTGGCGGGAATAATGCTATTCAAAAGTGATTTTGCTGGAGTGTATAAAAATGCAATGCCCAATATCGCGGCGACGGACATTTGGAAACCAACAGATAAAATTAGCGATGGGTCAAACGCAATCGAGAGCAATACCACGACGCTTAAAATATTCAGCAAATTAAATTGCCTTTCAAATAGCTTAGCATAAACGACTAATATCGCCATAGAAGCCGCTCGCAAAGCGGAAGGCTGCAGCCCCGACAAAAATACAAATGCGATTAAAAATAGCGAAAATAGAGAAAATTTGACCACTCTATTTCTTACAAAGCTAAAGAGCATAAATAAAATAAAAGATATAAGCCCTATATGCAGCCCGCTTAGCGCTAGAACGTGTGCTGTGCCTGATAGCGAATAAATTTGCTTGATTTCTGGCGGTATCTCGCTTTTATCCCCGAGCAAGAGCGCTTGCACCAAATAATTTTGGTCATAGCTGAAAAGTTTAGAGGCGATAGATTTTATTTTTCTGACGCTAATATCCCGCCAATAATAAAGATTTTTATTTGTGGTATTCCAAGATAATCTATCGGTCGTAGCTATCCACTGGATATTATTTCCAGCGAAATAATTTTCTTCGTCGAACTCATTAGGTAAAATTTTTGGGTTGGGCAGCCGAATACTTCCGCTAAATCTCACGTAAGTGCCAGCATATAAATCGCTGAAATTTCCAAAAGCTTTGACGTATACGTTCTGATTAGGGACTTTGGGCAATTCGGGAGTATCTATATAGCCATTTAGCACAAGCGTGATGCTGTTAGTATCAACTTTATTTACTTTAGTAACTACGCCTTCGACACAAGCTTTCATTGTCGGCAGCAATTTTCGCGGATGCTGGACAGAAGTTGTGGATAAATTATAAGAAATTGCCATGCCGATAGCAATGCACAGCGGGAAATATACAATAGATTGGTATTGCTTGCGATAGAGCAGCACAGCGGAAGCAAGCAATACAGCGGCAGATGCGATAACCACAGCCATCAAGCCGATGCTTAATTTTATGCCTATAATTAGCCCTGCAACAACAGCCAGCAATGCCTTGAACGCCGGCACTTTAGATAATTTCAATAGCTTTTATCCGAAATATGCTAAACTCCGAAACTTTCGTCATTCAAATAAATTGCGTACAGCTTGCGATAATATCTTATTGTATTATCGTCAAAATTATCAGGAATATACACAGCTTTAACGATAAATAGGTTGTCCTCTTCACTATAATCTAACCAAAGCCTAAATGCTTTATCCTGCTTATGCTGAAACATTATATCGAGAAACAGCCCTTCTGCACCTTTATCTGATACATTGATAACGATAAACTTGCCAGACAAATAACCCTCTTCATATAGTTTAGCGAATGAGTATAGCTTGGCGCCGGCGGGCAAATTAACGCGGGAATCTTTGCTTACGCCGCTTGCAGCCATATCGCTTAAATACTGGTTTGGCGCTTGCTGAGCTTTAAATAAATCTATAGCTTGGCGCAGAGCGTTGGTATGAGCCACCCGCATAACCGCCTTCAGCATTTTTTCTTTTTTAGTGGGTAGCTTTTCAGTCGGCAACGTATCGCTTTGCTGCTCGTAGGCATCGCTGACTGCTTCAGCGGAATCCGCCCGATTGGACAAGCTGCTCCCATTTTGCAATTCGCTTTGCTGCTGCGAACTTTTGTTATCAAGCGAACTATCGTCGCTATACGAGCAAGCAGCAAGCAAAATTGGAATTAAAGCCAATAATATTGATTTTTTTAAAACCATCTCACATCAAAAAATATTTTTATTAGCAATAATAAAAACGATATTGTCATTTTTTATTGATAAAAATCAATTAAAATACATTGCTATATGGTAAAAAAGTATCAAATCAGTAATTCTACTTATTTTTTATTTACTTTAAATTTGCCTGCGAGCTAATCTCTTCTGCGATCTTCAAAGCAGACGCGGCAGAATAGGCATCTACGGCAATCGGAGATTTGCTCGTAATTGCGTCAATAAAAGATTTCTGCTCTTCTTCGATAGCGTTATATTTTACAACTTCCGGCTTTTCGTAATATATATTTTTATTTTTCAAGCCGTCGGCTATAGAGCCAAGCATAGTCGTTGCTTTAGACGGGTTATAGTTTTCGTCGCTCGATATATGAAAAACTTCAAGCTCTTGATTGCCAAGGTCAATTGAAATATACGCGTCTTTCTGAAAAATTCGCATTTTCCGCATAGGATTAGCGGATAATCTCGAAGCTGTAAGGTTTGCCACTGCCCCGTTTTCGAACTTTATTCGCGCATTGGCTATATCTACCGTATCGGTAATGACGGATACTCCCGTTGCGTCTATTGACTTAACTTCCGATTTTATAAGCCATAGCATCAAGTCAATGTCATGTATCATCAAATCATGGATTACCGAAACGTCTATTGCTCGCGGTCTGAATTGGCTCAACCTATGTGCTTCAATAAACATTGGGTTTAGCTCTCTATCTTTGATTGAAGCTATCGCTGGATTGAACCGCTCTATATGCCCAACTTGGACTATCACATTTTTGGATTCTGCTGTTTTAATAAGCTGCACCGCTTCGCTATATGTGGAAGTTATAGGCTTTTCGATAAAGCAATGCTTATTCATTTCCAACGCCTTAATCGCAACTTCGTAATGCGTTACAGTCGGCGAGGCGATAGTAATTGCATCAACTTGGTTCAGCAATTCGGCATCGCTATCATAGCTGATAATTGCCAATTCGTTAGCGAGCTTTTTTGCCTTGTCGATATCTGTGTCATAAATGCCGATAAGCTCTATATTTGGATTTCCTTTCCAAATTTTCGCGTGGATAGAGCCGAGATGCCCTACCCCAATAATCCCAATTTTGATTTTTTGCATATTTATTTTTTGATTTAATTCACAATTATTTTTTTCAGACTTGTGCCATTTTGGTTAGTTAACTTGATAAAATATTGTCCTGCGGGCAAGTTGGGCATTTTATAAAAATTAGTATTATTAAACTGCGATGCCCCGCTATTTATCACGTCAATTCTATTTCCCAATAGGTCGTATAATTCAATAAGCCCGCTTTCAGATGTGTGTATGTTGATATAATCATTTGCTTGCACAACATTTGGGCACACGCCAAAGTCTAGCGGCTTATCATCTGCCGCGGAGACAATTACTTCCGACATACTTGCTTCTGCGAGCACCATTCGTGTATCGATTTTCACAGAGTCGGGCAAAAAATCAAGCTGGAACTTATATTCCTGTTCTCTCTGCTCGTTGACTACAAAGAACACGCTTTCGTTTTCATGATTATAAGCAACTATCGGAAGATATGTATGGAACACATCGGGAATGCCGTTGCCTTCTTGGACTTGCTTTGTATCGACAGTTAGCTCATATTGTTCGCCAATTTTCTGTGTGCTTGCAGAAATCAAATAAATTGGGTGTCCGGGATCTTCTAGCCATTGCTTGAAAAATATATTGAACGGCACAGGCGGATTAGCGATTTCGCTCTCAAAATACTCTTGGAATTGACTTATGTTGATATTAGAAAAAGCAAATTTTTTGAACAAATTTTGCAATGCTGGGAAGAACACATCATCGCCCAACATGATTCTCAATTGATGGAACACCCACGATGCTTTATTATAGACTAAATACACAAAAGGATTGCTAAACGCATCATTGCTCGATATGCCATAAATTGGATATTCTTTTAAAATCGGTCTGTTAAAGTATTGCTTAGCCACAGCTTCCATATACTTCAAATACCAGTCCCATTGCCCCCAACTTTCTGCCCAAATAGCTTCACTCCAAGTAGCGCCGCCTTCGTTAAACCATACGTTTTCCCAATTCTCGCAAGTAACAAGGTCGCCTAGCCACTGGTGGGCAAGCTCGTGGGCTATTCCAGCTTGCTGATTGCCTCGGAGCCAAGAGCGATTAATTGATGTAATGGTTTGATGCTCCATACCGCCGAAATAGAAAGGCTGCAACGCCACTTGCCCATATTTTTTGAATGGATAAGTACCAAATTTTTCAACAAAGTTCTCCATCATAAACATCGTCGGAGCAAAGGCATTTTTTGCATTATAAACAGTCCAATCTGTTTTCTCATTTGTCAAATCGCTTTCCCAAACATAATATGACAGCTCGACCGAATCGCCTTCTGCGCCGTTGGGCTTGTACCATTCGCTGTACGAGACAAATTTTGAGGCAGTCGCTGCCATAAGATAAGTGGAAACTGGCAAGCTATCGCTCCAAACAAATATTAGATTATTATCTTCGGTACCTATAATTTCCTTCAGCATGCCATTGGATACAGCGGTAAAGCCTTCTGGCACTTTAATGCTGATTGTTGCAATTGCTTTGTCGCTTGGGACGTCGTTGCAAGGCATCCAAGCACGAGCGTCGTTAGGTTCGGACATTGTATAGGCAATCCTTTCTTCCGTATAGACGGATTCACCGCTGGCGCCATAGCCGACGAGCAGTCCTTTGGGATATAGATAAAATCCTAAAGTATCGCTGCCAATAAATTTATAAGCTATTTTTATTTGAAGCGTATCGCCACTATTCGCAATTTCGGGCAATTCAACGCTTAAAATATTATCAGCTAAATTGCTCGCTGCTGAATTAATGCCATTTATTTCAACTTTGGTGATTCCCATATTCTGAGCGTCAAATTCTAACACGCTTGTTTCGTCATCTTTGATAAGAGCGGTGATATTATTTACGGCATCGAACTCGTATTTTATCGGCTCGGAGGATAGCGGCACAGTCCAATCTAGCTCTAGATCATATTTGAGAGCGTCATAATTCCTTATGTTTGGGGTCGAAATAGGCTTTTGCTTATAGCGTTCTAATTCTTTCTGCTGCTTTAGACGTAGTTCATATTCCAAAAAAGTGCCATTTGGATTTAAATATTCTGGCTGAATAGAATATGCAGCGCTCGAGAGGAGCAGCAAGCACAATGCAGACGTAATAAAATTCAATTTCATAGAAAATCCAATTATTGCAAAATATAATTTTATAAAAATAATAAATTTTTTCTTGAATGGCTAATATAAATAAATTTTGAGCTATAGAGGGCTGTCTTATAGGGCGACAGACGGGAGCATTCGCTGTTC
>JAKIZN010000084.1 GCA_022708005.1 Bacteroidota bacterium
GAGTGCTTTCATAATTGCCTGCGTCAAAAAGGCTGTTCGCATTATTTGCAGGTAGATTGCCTGATTTTGGAGCTGGTCGATTATCGCCCATTGCAATTGGCATAGCCGCATTTGGATTTTCATAAGCAATATCTATATCGCTCGCGGTTGATGCGGCAAGTTTCGCAAGTTCGTCGCAACGCTCATTATGCTTATCGCCCGTGTGTGCCATAACTTTGTTCCACTTTACCTTTAGCCTAATCGATAGCTCAAATAACTGCTTTACCAAATCTAAATTTAAAATGAGCTTGCCGTCGGACTTTTTCCAGCCTTTTTTTTGCCATGCAAATATCCATTTGGTCATAGTGTTAAATAGCAGTTCGGAATCTGTGTGTATATTGATAGTTCCTTTGAAATTCTGAAGTTGACGCAATGCTTGTATAGCAGCGAAATATTCCATACGGTTGTTTGTAGTTTTTCTAAATCCGCCGCTGTATAGATATTCCTTGCCCTCGCTTAAAATTATAGCAGCCCATCCACCTCTGCCCGGATTGCTCAAGCAAGAACCATCAGTATAAACATCTATTTGAGCTATTTCGGGCATCAGGCATTGTCCTCGTTTGCTTTGTCAAAAGTTGCTGTGTCTTGGTCGTCGGACATCACGACAAAAGCTACTGCGTTTGCCTCTGTATGTGAAATTGAAACTTCCGTCGAATAGCTGCCATATTTTTCTTTTAATCCACCGTCTAATACCACAATTGGCTTGCCCGATGGCTCATTTACTATGCCTATTTCCGCAAACTTAAAGCCTTGAGTTAGCCCAGTTCCGATGGCTTTGCTAAAAGATTCCTTAACGGCAAAACGGGCTGCGTAATGCAAGTATTTTTTGTCGTTGAATTGCTCGCAATACTCAATTTCCGTTTCGGTAAAAATTCTTTTTAAAAATCTATCGCCGTATTTTTCAATTGCCGATTTAATTCTTTCTACCTCTATAATATCAGTTCCAATTCCGAATATCATTTATACTCCTTCTTTTTCAATTTTAACGTATTTAAAATTTTGGGCAAAGCGACTGCCGACGGCTCTGCTATTTTCATATCTACTCTTGAGCTAATAGCGGTTATATTAGGATTTATTTCTACCACAAACGCTCCACGTCTTTTCGCCTGCATAGGCAAGTCTCCAGCGGGAAAAACTTCCGCCGAAGTGCCAATTGAGAAATAAATATCCGCGGCATCTGCTTCATAAGATGCTTCTTCGATAACCTTTCGCGGTAGCATCTCGCCGAACCAAACGACAGCAGGGCGAATATTTCTACCGCATTCCTTGCAAGTGGGCACCGATTTGCTTGATAAATCAATTATATCAGTATATGGCGTCTTGCACTTTACGCAAAAGTTTTCAATGATATTGCCGTGCAGTTCCAATACATTCGTCGAGCCAGCTTGGTGGTGCAACCTATCCACGTTCTGTGTTGCAAGACTAAAATGCTGAAAATATTTTTCTAATTCAGCTAAAGCGTAATGCCCTGCATTAGGCTTAGTGTTTGCAATTACTTGACGGCGGAAGTTATACCATTCCCACACAAGCTCTGGATTAGACATAAATCCTTGCATGCTTGCAAGTTCTGCGGGATTGAATTTAGCCCATAGCCCATCGGGATCTCTAAAAGTGGATATTCCACTTTCGGCAGAAACGCCTGCTCCGGTAAGTACCGCAACATTATCAGCAGAACACATCAAGTCAATTAGCTTATCAAACATTTGTCGCCCTTTATATTTTCCATATTCTTAAAAATACAAAAAAGATAGTAAGATAGCAAGTTTTTTATTTTGGCAAACTGCAAATATATTCCCTAACATCTTTATGCTTAATGGCTTATCATTTGAATTGAATTAGAGTTAATATAGACACAAGCAAAAATTTTCTTTGTTTATTTTGCAGATATGTATTAATTTAGTGGTAACTAAAAAAATAACTTATTTGGTCTAAAATAATAATCAGATGGAAAAGTCTTTATAAGAAAAATTACTAATAAATTATTATAATTTAAAAGAGATAATGTAATGAGTGAACTAATTGACAATTCAAAGCAACGCAAAAGTATTTTGAAATCGCTTATTCTTAAGTTGCACGAAGGAGTTAATCCAGAACAAGTACGCAAAGAGTTAGAAAGCGCGCTTAGCGGGATACCGTACGGCGAAGTAGTTGAAGTAGAGCAAGAGTTGGTGGCTGAAGGGCTTCCAGAGACAGAAATTCAAAAATTATGCGACATCCACAGCTACGTAATGCAAGGAAGCATAGATTTGAGCACTTTTAAAATTACACCGCCTGGGCACCCGATTGACACATTCGAAAAAGAAAATCGTGAAATTGAAAAATACGTCGATGAAGCAAATAAAATTTCTGAAGAGTTAATTGCTGCTGAAAGTGTGGAAAATATTAAGGAAGCTCTGATACCAGTGCGAGCAAAGCTAAATAGCTTGATGGATATAGACAAGCATTATAAGAGAAAAGAATATTTGCTGTTTTCATTCCTCGAAAAGCGAGGTATCACCGCTCCGCCTAAAGTAATGTGGGGCAAGCACGACGAAATACGCGAAATGCTGAATGGCACGATTGAGGCGCTTGCCGAAGTCGATGATAAAGATGATTTTGCTATTATTTATAAAACACTTGTTAAGCCTACCTTGTATTCCATAGCGGATATGATAGTCAAAGAGGAGAAAATTCTATTTCCTATGTCCGCAGATGAGTTATCCGAAGCCGATTGGTACGAAATTTATAAGCAGACAGGGGATTACGGCTATTGCTTATATGACCCAAAAGTTGAGTGGAAGCCTAAAAATTTAATATCTAAAGAGCAAGTCGAAAGTAGCATTACCAGCGATACAATGAGCTTTCCAACAGGTAAATTGAACTACGAAGAAGTACTCGGCATTTTGAACACAATTCCAGTCGATATGACTTTTGTCGATAAAAATGACAAGGTGCGATATTTCACTGATGGCAAAGAGCGAATATTCGAAAGAAGCAGAGCTATATTGCTCCGCGACGTTAGGATGTGCCACCCGCCGTCAAGCGTTCACATTGTTGATAAAATATTAGAAGATTTTAAGAGCGGGAAGCAAGATAAAGCACGCTTTTGGATAAATTCGCGCGGCAAATTTATAATGATTGAATATTATGCAGTGCGTGGGACAAATGGCGAATATCTTGGCACATTAGAAGTGTCGCAAGACCTTAGCGAGCTAAGGGAGCTTGACGGCGAGCAAAGACTATTAAGCTACGATAAGGAATAGTTATATGAAAAAGCCAATCACTCCAAAAACTAAAGTTGCTGAGCTATTGAAGGATTATCCAGAATTGGAAAGCGAGTTAATCGCTATATCGCCAGAATTTAATAAATTGAAAAATCCTATTCTTAGGAAAACAGTTGCGAGAATAACCAACTTGGAGCAAGCCGCAAAAATCGCTAATCTGCAAGTAGGCGATGTGATTAATAAACTGCGCTTACTTGCTGGATTTGAGCAAATGGAGATAGATCAAAGCAGCGCGGGCAGTTTTGATGATTTTAATATTGAAGATTTTACTATTCAGGAAAGTTTTGATGCTACTCCGATTATAAATGCTGGCGAGCATCCAATGCACGATGTTATAGCACTGATGGAAAAACTTGAGCATAACTCTATGCTAGAGCTTATAACTCCATTTTTGCCATTGCCATTACTTGAGATAGGCAAAGGTCGCGGACTGAAGGTAAAAAGTATAACTGAAGGAGAAACCGTAATTAAATCATACTTTTTAAAAGTATAGCAGCGAAAAATAGTGATTATTGAAAACGCAGGGCTACCTCGAGAGCAAATAGGTAGCCCCATTTTTTTACGGATTAATAATTTGCACTTTTTAGAATATCAATAATACTTTTGAAATCGCTCGGAAGCTCAGAGTCAAACCGTAATTTTTGCTTGGAAATTGGATGCACAAAGCCTAAAGTTTTTGCGTGCAGCATTTGCCTATTTGATGCGATTTTCAGACATTTTTCTGCAATAATTCTAAACCTCGGATTTTCGCCACCATAGTTGATTGAAGTGCCGCCATAGAATGGGTCGCCAAAAATCGGATGCTTCAAATATTGCGAATGAACCCTAATTTGGTGAGTTCGCCCAGTTCGCAAAACATATTTTACTAATGAAATATATTGATAATCGTCGAGTGCAAAATAGTCCGTTAGTGCGGATTTACCACCTTTGGGGACAACGGTAAAGATTTTCCTATCTTTATTAGAGCGTGCCAAATTTGCATTAATTTCTCCTGTGCTGTTACTAAATTGTCCCCATACCAAAGCCCAGTATTCGCGCTCTGTTGATTTTTCCGCAAATTGCTTAGCAAGAAATGCGTGGCTGGCAGGATCTTTTGCGATTACCAACAGCCCAGACGTATCTTTATCGATGCGGTGAACTAATCCCGGCCGCACTTTATCGCCTGCAAAAATCTCGCCTTCGCTGGTTTCTTCATCTTCGTCATCATCTATTTCGATAGGCACATTTTCAGTAATTCCAAAGTGGTGCAATAGAGCATTGACCAAAGTGCCGCTGCGGTTTCCAAATCCCGGATGAACGCACATACCAGACGGCTTATTGATAACCATTAAATAATCATCTTCGAACAATACTTCGAGCGGTATATTTTCAGGGACAAGCTCTATTGGCGGCAATTTCATCACTACGCACTCAACATTGTCGCCGGGCTGCACTTTTCTGCTTGCTTTTACCGCTTTGCCATTGATTTTGACACATCCCATATCTATGGCTTTTTGCACTCGATTGCGAGTAGCTCCGCCTATCGCTCTCGACAGAAAAATATCTACTCGCTCAGGGCTTTGCCCAGCAGTTATGTAGAACGTATAGGTTGTCTCGATTTTATCAGGGTAGTTGTTGATTTCCATTATGCTCTGCCGACAAATCAGGTTCTATTGCATTATCTGGCAGCTCTTGCTTGCCTTGCCTAAAAGCTTCCTTTAGCGATGGTATTTTAGAATGGAAAATAAGCAGAGTGATAAACCCGCAAGTTACGCAAGAATCGGCAACGTTAAACACTGGGAAATGAGTGTAATGCAATCCTAAAAAATTAATATCGGGTATATCGACTTGAACGAAATCGACGACGTGTCCGTAGAAAAGTGGCTGTGTGCCATAAAGCGCACCATAAAATACTCTATCAATCAGATTCCCGACTGCGCCCGCAAGAATTAGAGTGATTCCGACCCTTACGCTATGGCTTGCAAAGGTTATCTTGTATAAATAAACTGCAAGGGCTATCGATGCGACTATCGAGAACAAACTCAAAAATATCTTTGCCCAGCCGAATTCAATGCCAAATGCCATGCCCGGATTTTCTATATATGTCCATTGTAAAAAATCACCAATGACCGGAATAGACTGCCCATAATACATGCCATCATGCTTAAATCCAAAAATATCGAATCCTTTTACAGCCAGCTTTGTAGCTTGGTCGAATACCACAAGCATTATTGCGGCAAAAAAATACCACTTCGTTACTTTATTCTCGTTATCCATTTTGCTTATTTTTTTATTGCCAATATTAAGAATGTAACAACGATTCAGCCGTGCAAAGATTATATAGCAAAGCTTACAAAACAAGTTAGCAGTTGCCCGACGCAAGCAAAAGGCTTATGTTTATCCCAAATAATTCATTAGGAACTCTAACCTCAACCCCCAGCCCCTTCTCCAAGTGGAGAAGGGGAGCAAAAATAGCTGTCCTACACCTCGAAGGTGTAGGACAGCTAGAAAACAGCAGATAGATAATAGAGGTTTCTAATGCATTATTTATGTTTCTCTAGCAAATTCTATCAATATAGTTCAACCTCTAATCTAATTGTAATATCGATGCGGGCGTCAATTAGCGGAAAATGGTATGAGTCCCCTGCTTGCCCTTTAAGTTTGCTATACTCCGTTGCTATATAAAAATATGGGCTACTGATCAATTGCTGTGAAATTTTCTCTGACATATCAGGCGGTATATCGACGATATGCAAAGGACTTCTATAAAAATCTTTTACCTTTACATTGTTAAGTCGGGCTATTTCAAATTCCTCGATGCTTGTATCTATTTCAAAATCATTTGGATCCTGAGAAAATTTATTGCCATATTTAGGCTTAGCAAATATAAGTTTATAGCTGACATATTCAAATTCTATGTCATCATTGCCAAGCGGATCGAAAGGCTGTCCGCCCTCAAGCACTAATGTATCTATCCAGCCGTTAAACTGCAGTAGTCGTGCTTTCTTTATTCTATCTTGGTTATCTTTATAATCACTATACTTATATAAATTACTAAAATCAGCAGCAACGCTCGGCACATTACGATTTACATAAGTAGAGTTGATAAGGATAGGCAATTGAAACGTAAAAGTGCTAAAACTCTCAATAGTATTGGAATAGCAGCCGCCCAACATCAAACTTGCAATTAGCATATAAAAAATATTTTTCATTTTGCGTCTCCGTTATTTAGTGGTTATTTTTACTTCGACAATTACCGTCCTGCTGTAAAATCTTCCTTCGGGCTTGTTATTATCATACAGCAAAATAGATTCTCCCGAGCCAATTGTTTCGGCATCGGGTCGCCCTAAAGCTTTTGCAGAAGAAACAGCTCTCCGAAGTGATAGCTTTTGGTTGTAGTCGTCATTACCCATTCTGTCCGTATAGCCAGTAACTTTTACTGCTGCATCTTCGGGCATTTCGCTTTTTATCATGTTGATAATTTTCTTGTTGTTTGCAGATAGATCTGATTTATCAAAGTCAAATAGAATTAAATCATAAAGATTGGTA
>JAKIZN010000085.1 GCA_022708005.1 Bacteroidota bacterium
GTAATATAAATTTGAAAATTGCTACAGTCAATAATAGCTATTTCATCACCAAGAGTTAAAAGTACTATGAAAACTGAACTTGAAGGCAAGATTATAGATATAATCAATCGCGAAATCTTTTCTGGAAAAATTGAAATATCCGACGGAAAAATATCGCGAATCGAAAGAAACGACAACGTTCAAAGCAACCGCTTTATCTTACCGGGCTTTATCGATTCCCACATACACATAGAAAGTTCTATGCTCGCTCCATCTGAATTTGCAAGAGCCGCTGTGGTGCATGGCACAGTCGCTACTGTCTCTGATCCACACGAAATTGCTAACGTATTGGGCGTCAGTGGAGTGGATTTTATGCTCAATAATTCGCAGCAAGTTCCCTTTAAATTTTACTTTGGGGTGCCGTCTTGCGTTCCTGCCACCGAATTTGAAACTTCGGGAGCAAATATTAATTCTGATATAGTGCAAGAGCTTTTCGGCAAATATAATCTCAAATATTTAAGCGAAATGATGAACTTTCCGGGAGTTATATTTGACGATGCAGAAGTTAATCAAAAATTAAAAATCGCCAAAGAACTGGGAAAAGTTATTGATGGGCACGCACCGGGGCTGAGCGGAGACGATTTGAAAAAATATGTATCCAAAGGCATATCGACCGACCACGAGTGCTTTGGATTAAATGAAGCACTTGAAAAAGTAAATTTAGGCATGAAAATCCTCATACGAGAAGGCTCTGCGGCTAAAAATTTCGATACACTGCAATCGCTAATCTCTTCGCATACTTCAATGTGTATGCTATGTTCCGATGATAGGCATCCAGATGATTTACTAAAAGGACATATAAACCTGCTCGTCAAAAGAGCCGTCCAAGACGGACACAACTTGTTCGACGTTCTGCAAGTAGCAACTTTAAATCCAATTAATCATTACAAGCTCGATGTCGGCTTGCTCAGAGTGGGCGATAATGCCGATTTCATCGTAGTAGATAATCTTGAATCATTTAATATTTTGGAAACATATATCAATGGCAAATTAGTCGCAGAAAATGGCGTATCTTACTTGGAGCGTGTGCCTATCGAGCCAATCAATGTGTTTAATGCACGACCTATTTCTGCTGATGATATTAGGGTTAGCGCCAATGGCAAATCTATGCGAGTCATATCTGCTATTGATGGCGAGTTGGTTACAGAAAAATTAATCGCAACGCCTAATATAAAAAACGGCGAAGCCCTTTGCGATATTGAAAAAGATATACTGAAGCTCGTTGTTTATAATAGATATTCCGAGAGCAAGCCCGCAGTAGCTTTTATCCATAATTTCAATCTTAAAAATGGAGCTTTGGCAACAAGTGTAGCCCATGATTCGCATAATATCATTGCTGTCGGCTCGAACGATGCGGATATTGTTGCGGCTATTAATAAACTAATAGAAACAAAGGGCGGCATGAGCGTCTCTATTAATGGCAAAACGTCGTCGTTGCCGCTACCCATTGCAGGAATCATGTCCGACTTATCTATCGAAAAAGTTGCATCGCTTTACTCTGAATTAAATGAAAAAGCAAAGCGCGCAGGCACTACGCTTCAGGCGCCATTTATGACTTTATCCTTTATGGCGTTATTGGTGATTCCTACACTAAAATTAAGCGACAAAGGTCTTTTTGATGGCGAGAAATTTGAGTTTACTAATTTATTTGAAGAGTAATGATAGTTCCAGATGAAATACTAAAATTCAAATTTGATGATGTATATCATGGATTTGCAGAATGCACGGGACTTCTCAAGCTCAAAGAAGATTGTATTTTTATCGAATACATCGTAAAAGATAGTATTCTCGGAGTAATAAAATCGAATGTAAAAAGCTTTGAAATTAGCTATAAAAATATCATTGAAGCAGAATTAATCAATAAGCTTTTCACTAAAAAGTTAATAATCAAATTGAAATCTTTGGCTGGTTTGCAGGACTTTCCTGCGGGTGATATTGGCGAAATAAGTATCCAATTGAAACGCGATGGTAACTCTTTATCTATTGCCCAAAGTATGTTTTCATTCATAAACTTAAAAGTAGCCGAGCTAAAACTTGCCCAGTATGATTATTGATACTATATTTTTATTTCATATATTGCGTAAATTAATTGTGTCCATTTTGTTTTACTTATTTTTCTTCAGAATAAATATATGCAGACTAAAGGTAAACTACTAATTGTAGATGACGAAACAACATTTCTAAAAATATTAAATCTAATGTTCTCAAAATATTACGATGTTAGAACAGCGACAAGCGGCGAGGAAGCGTTGAACATCTTAAATGATGGCTTCAAGGCTGAAGTCATTCTTTCAGACCAAAGAATGCCCGGTATGAGCGGAGCAGAGTTTTTAGAAAAAAGTATAAAAATTGTTCCTAGCGCTACAAGGGTTATTTTAACTGGGTATTCATCTCCTAAGGACATAATTCCCGCTATAAATCAGGCTCATGCTTATATGTATTTGCTCAAGCCAGCGGACGAGCTAGCGCTAATACAATCAATTAGAATTGCCTTTGACTATTACAGCAGTAAGCAAAAATCGCAGCAAAATGCAGTAGAGCTAAAGAAAGCAGTCGAGCAACTCAAAGAGAAAAATATAGAGCTGAGAGCGGCTGTAAGCGAAAACATAGAAATAGTCAATCAAGCAGTGCAAGCCATTTCTGGGATTGCTAACTACTGCGAGAGATTTTACTTTAACAACCATACAAAATTTGTTGCTGTAACAGCAAAGCTATTTGCCGATGATATAGGGCTATCGAAAGAAAGAGTATCAAATATTGTCTGGGCTTCATTGCTACTACCTTCGATAATGAACGGAATGCCAATAGACTTCATTTTGAACGATCCTTACGACCTGCCGAGCGACGAGCATCGAGCTGAATATTTAAAGTATTTTAGACGTTCTATTGATACCGTATCTAAAATACACAAGATGAAAAGATACTTTGATATTATTGCGAATATTTGGGAACACCACGATGGCAGCGGATTCCCCGCTAGGCTATCTGGAAACGCTATCTCTTATGAGACTCAAGTTATTTCGCTCGTGAATTTCTATCATAATAACGTGTATCGCTTGCCGCCCGAAAGCCTAAAAACTTTATTTGTAAATGGGACAGTTACGCAAACGACAATTATGACAAAAAAAAGGCACGAAGAGTGCATAAAATCTATGTATCGCCATGCCACTTGGTTTGATTATGATTTATTCCACCATTTTCATGATTTAATCAAGAAAAGAGAGGTGCCAACTTTAATACCCGAAGCAAACGACTTAACCATAGTAAATATTGATAACAAGCTATGCGAACTGTTTACGACTACAGAAAACACCACTAAAGAAGAAGTTAGCGAGCAAGAAGAAGAAATTGTAACCGTCAGCACTTCCACTGGGGTTAAAATGCAAGAAAAAGAAATAGCTGTTTCGCAATTGACGCCTGGTATGACCATGGGGCAAACTGTTCTTACAAAAAGCGGTATGCTTGTTGTCAAAAACGAGACTGCTCTTGATGAGGCAATCATTAGAAATATGAAGCAGCTCGAAAGCACTGGGCAAATACCGTCAACTGTAACTATCTTGTTCGCTATATAGTTATGAAGCCGAATCTTATAGTAATGAAATTTGGCGGCAGCTCAGTGGCTGATGGACTAGCTATGAAGCAAGTGCTTGCCGTTGCAGCTAAAGACAGCAGCGTCAAGAAAATCATTGTACTTTCGGCAAGCAAAGGCATTACAGATAAAATTATAGAAACATGTAATTTAGCAGTCAGCAAATATGACGCGGCTGTAAGGCTAATTGAGGAAGTGCGCTCGCACCATATAAGCATTGCCAAAGACGCTCTCAGCTCGGCAAACGCATTGGATAGAGCAGTAACGCATATAAATAGCATAATCGATGACTTCATTAGATACATCAAAGGTATAAATTTGCTATCTGAGCTTACCCCAAAAATGATAGACCACTGCTTAGCGTTCGGGGAAAAGCTATCCACCTTAATTTTTCATAATTTATTAATAGAAAAATCTATCAAATCTGAACTTGCCCAAGCAGAGCAATTTATCAAAACAAACTCGAATTTTGGCAAGGCTTCGCCCGATTTCGATAAAATCAAAGAGCTTATTAACAACCCTTATGGACTGCTCGATAAGTTCGGCAAATGCGATATTATCGTTACTCAAGGTTTCATAGGTTCGGATAGCGACGGCAACATAACAACGCTTGGCAGAGGCGGTTCCGACTATTCTGCCGCAATACTTGGCTTCGCTTGCAGCGCGGACGAAATTCAAATTTGGACTGACGTTTCGGGAGTGCAATCCGCCGACCCAAAGCAGATAGACAAAGCACGAACTATCAACAAAATGTCTATTAATGAAATTCGCGAACTATCTTTCTTTGGAGCAAAAGTGCTTCACCCCGATACTATCAAGCCAGCCGTAGAAGCAGGAATAACAGTGAAGGTGTTAAATACTTTCTCGCCACATGAGCAAGGGACATTGATAGACAGCTCGCCAGAGCTAACTCCGCAAATACACTCAATTAGCGTCAAAAAAAATATTTTATCGATAAAATTCACGTTCAAAACTAATCACAACTCATCGCGGCAAGCCGCTGAAATATTAAGCACTTTGAGCAACAACAAATATGCTACACTTGCATCATCTTTTACGGAAAGTTCGATGATTGTATTTGTGGAAGTCGATGATAATGCTAAAGTTATTATGCTCAAATCGCTGTTTAGAGATTGCATAATAAGCTATGGGGATATGTGTTGTATAGTTGGCAACAACTTAACCGCTGCCGAGCAAAATAGCATAGCCCATAAAATACTACATTCAATCCAAGATATTCCAATAAAATTTTTTCTGCTCGGCTCGAATGATGAGTCAATATTTATTTTTGCAGATGCCGAATATTCCGATAGGCTTATTCGCAATATCCACAGCCTAATTGAATAATTTTCCGTTGCCTCAGTTATCCTACCAATCGTTCAGTGTGGGAGCGATTTATTACCCAAATTTATCACACAATAAAAAATATACTATCTTCGTTATGTGTTCTATGCAGATAACGGCAAAAATATCAAGTTTTTACGAGCAGGCTCGAATTTATGAAAATTCGAGAGCTAGCGATTTACCAAACTTTGTGGAACCCGAAAAAAACAGCCGCAAAGACAGTCTGACTATTTCTAGTTCATTTGCAAAAAAAACAAAGGAGCAACGCGGCGGAGCAACAGAAGAAAGCTTATCGGCAGAAGAAAAAGCAGTAGTCGAGAAACTTAAGCAAAGAGATGCAGAAGTCAGGCAGCACGAGCAGGCGCACTTATCAGCCGGCGGTGGACTTGTCCGAGGTGGCGCTAGCTATAGTTACCAGACTGGTCCCGACGGGAAAAAATATGCAATTGGTGGCGAAGTGCAAATTGATATATCGCCTGAATCAGAGCCAAGAGCTACTATTACCAAAATGCAGCAAGTAAGGCGGGCAGCACTTGCGCCAAGCGACCCATCTTCTCAAGATAGAGCTGTCGCAGCTTTGGCTAGCAAAATCGAAGCAGAAGCCTCTGCGGAACTGCGTGAGCAAACAAGCGATGAACTAAAAACAGCCGCTGGCTCTAACGTCTCGCCACAAGCTAAAAAGGCTTTGAACGCTTACCGAAAAGCTAATGAATTATAAATTTCAAATAAATGTAAATAAATTAACTTTAATAATCTTTGTTAAAATGTTATTTTAGTTTATTGGACTTTGCTATTTGCGGAATAAGAAATGAAAAAAGTAATATATCTATTGATAATTCTATCGCTTACGAGCAGCTGTATTAATTTGAGGTCGCCATACCCCAACATTACTTACTACAAGCTACACAGCGAGCCGTTCGCCGTCAAACAAATTGACACGGTGACTGCGATAGTGCAAATGCGGAATTTGACCATTAATGACGAGTTCAATACCGACCATATAATAGCAACAAAGTTGCCGAGCAAGGAGGTTCAGATATATTATTATCATAGATGGATTACCAAATTTGATGATTTAATCACCAACTATATGCTTTCGCGAATTAGCAATTATGGGGTTTTCAAAGGTGGATTTATCCCGTCTAATGCTATTAGCGCCCCCAATTATATACTTGAAGGCAGAATAACAAATATACAAATCAATAATAGCGAGAAAAAAAATGAGCCTGATGCAAATTGGGCAGAACTTACCATAAATATGAGTTTTTATAAGCGGAGCGAAACGGAAGCTGGGATTAATCTGCTTTTTAATAAAAATTACACTCAGCGGATAAATCGGCAGACTAATTCGGTGGAATCTATTTCGACTGCTGTGAGCAAAGCTGCTGCATTCATAAGCGATATGGTGCTTGTCGATATGCACTCAGCAATAAAAAATGAACAAAATAAGATTTATTAACGTAGGTTGTATGATGAATTTCGATATTAAAAGGGTTGAAACAAAATCCGAACTAAAACAATTTGTTAAATCACAATGGAATTTCTATAAAAACGACGCAAACTTCGTCCCACCTTTGATAGCCGACAAGCTAAAAACGCTTGACAAAGTAAAAAATCCGTTTTATAAACATTCGCAAATGGAGCTATTCTTGGCTGTTCGTAATGGCGAGATAATAGGCAGAATCGCCGCAATTGTCAATGAAAGTCATAATATTATCCATAAGGACAAAGTAGGCTTTTTTGGCTTTTTTGAGTGCGTTAATGAGCAAGAAGTTGCTAATGCTTTATTTAAGGTTGCAACGGATTGGCTTAAAGATCAAGGAATGGACACTATTCGCGGTCCTCACAACC
>JAKIZN010000086.1 GCA_022708005.1 Bacteroidota bacterium
GTAAATCCAAAGCCAGTGTAATTCCCATTTGTCAGCAAGTCCAAATCGTCATAATATTCTTGAGAATAATATTCAGTGTATGGGTCGAGAGTGGAAAGCATACCTTCGATGCCATTTCGCACCATAATTTCGGGGTCAATATCGATAACATAATTGTTTGCTATTTCTTTGAAAACAGCCGCGAAAATTTCAAAGGAACGGGTAATTTTGAAATACTCGTTGTCGGTAAATCCCCAGAAAAGAAAAGCGCTGACCACAGAAATTGCAATCGCAGAATATATTTTACGTTTCATAAGTAACTTTAAATTAAAAGGTTAAATTTTTTCAAATAAATACTGCTTAATCTTATCGGCGCTAATTCTAATTTGCTCCATAGAATCTCGCTCGCGAATAGTAACAGTGCCATTTTCAAGAGTTTCGCCGTCAATAGTAACGCAGAACGGAGTGCCGATTTCATCTTGGCGGCGATACCGTCTACCGACAGCTCCAGATGTATCATATTGCGACTTAAAAGATTTACTCAAATCTTGATAAATTTCTTGAGCCTTCTCGGGCATGCCGTCCTTATTGACAAGTGGGAACACCGCAACTTTAATAGGCGCAAGCTTAGGCGAAAACCGCATCACAACCCGTGTTTCTGATTTGCCATTTTCGTCGCTGACTGTTTCTTCATCATACGCATTGCACAAGAAAGCCATCAAAGAGCGAGATACCCCGCCAGAAGTTTCTATAACATACGGCACAAAACGCTCGCCATTAACCGTATCCACATACTCTAACTTTTTCCCTGAGAACTCTTGGTGCGCCTTTAAATCAAAATCTGTCCGCGAGTGTATGCCCTCTATTTCGCCGAAGCCGAACGGGAATTCAAACTCTATATCCACGGCGTAATTTGCGTAGTGAGCTAATTTATTATGAACTTTCCATCTCATTTTTTCTGCTTTCATCCCGAGCGACAAATACCAATTCCATCGCTGCTCTTTCCAATATTCAAACCAATCTTGCTCGCTGCCGGGTTTGATAAAATATTGCATTTCCATTTGCTCAAATTCGCGCGTGCGGAAGAGAAAATTTTTAGTATTTATTTCATTTCTAAAGGCTTTACCTATTTGTGCAATCCCAAATGGAACCTTTTGGCGACCAGTTTCCATTACATTTTTGAAATTAACAAATATGCCTTGCGCTGTTTCAGGACGTAGATAAACAGCCGAACTCGAGTCTTCAATTGGACCAATGAATGTCTTGAACATAAGGTTGAAGTTCCGCACTTCAGTCCAATCTGTTGTGCCAGAAACAGGGTCGGGAATTTGATTATTTACGATTATATTATAAAAATCTGCTGGCTCCCGGGCTGCTTCGAGCTCTACCTCAATTTTCTCGGCAATGTCATTTTTCTTCTTCTTTTTCATTTTATCGATAAAATCTTCGATAAGGTTATCAGCTCTATGCCTTGCCTTGCTTGTTTTGTTATCTATCATAGGGTCGCTAAATTGCGAAGTATGCCCGCTTGCGTCCCAAGTGCGTGGGTGCATCAAAATAGCCGCGTCGACCCCTTCGATATTGTCTCGAAAAGTCATTTCTCGCCACCAAGCATTTTTTATATTTTGCAGCAGCTCAACTCCGAGCGGTCCATAATCCCAGCAACCATTAAGCCCCCCGTATATTTCAGAAGATTGGAATACAAAGCCTCGTCTTTTAGCTAGCGAAATAATTGTCTCTAATTTAAACATACTTTAATCCGAAAAGTTATTATAAATAATAGCAAAATTATGAAATAAAGTCAAATCTTTTAGCATAATAAATTGCTAAGCTAAATTATTTGGGATAAAAAAAAGGCTGCACGTCTGATTGCTGTGCAGCCATATTTTTATGCTTAAATTTGCTCCAAATTACCAAATTTTTATTCTATCTTCTGGCTTGCGATAGAGCTTTTCGCCTTCTTTTATGCCGAATGCGTCGTAAAACATAGGTATATTGGACATAACCGCGTTTACTCTTGCTATAGCTGGCGAGTGCACGTCTTCGCGTAATCTGCGTTTAAGTTCTTCGGGACGAGTGTTAGCTCTCCAAACTTGAGCCCAAGATAGCAAGAATCGCTGCGTAGGAGTAAATCCATCTATTTTCTCTGCTGGTGGATTAGCCTTGTTTGCTTTTTGAAGAGCAACGTAAGCAACTGTTATACCGCCCAAATCAGCAATATTTTCGCCCAATGTCAATTCGCCATTGATTGTAAGTTCATCAATTACAACAAATTTATTGAATTGGTCTATTAGTGGTTGAGTTTGCTTTTTGAAATTCTCTGCATCGGCTGGAGTCCACCAATCGTTCAAGTTGCCATTTTTATCGTACTGTCTGCCTTGGTCATCAAAGCCGTGAGTCATTTCATGCCCAATTACAGCGCCTATACCGCCGTAATTTACGGCATCGTCTGCATCTTTGAAGAAGAAAGGTGGCTGCAAAATAGCTGCTGGAAAAACTATTTCATTCATATTAGGGCTATAGTAAGCATTGACAGTTTGCGGAGTCATGTGCCATTCCGATTTATCGACTGGCTTGCCTATTTTGCTAATTGCATATTCAAAATCAAATTTATTTGAATTGATGATATTTTGCACATAATTATCTCGGGTAATTTCTAATTTAGAATAATCCCGCCATTTATCTGGATAGCCAACTTTCACTCCCATAGTGGCAAGTTTTTCTTGTGCTTTAGCTTTTGTTTCGTCGCTCATCCAAGTAAGCCCGTCAATTCTTTCAGCAAGAGCTAACCTTAAATTTTCAATAAGTTTAAGCATTTTTTGCTTTGATTCTGCCGGAAAGAATTTTTCTACATACAACTTTCCAACTTCTTCGCCAAGTGCGCCGTTAGTAGTAGCCAAAACTCGCTTCCAACGTGGGCGATTTTGCTGCGCTCCCGAAAGGGTTTTGCTATAAAAATCAAAATTTTGATTGACAAAATCAGAGCTGAGATAGCTAGCAAAAGTATTAACTACATTCCATTTCAAGTATATTTTCCAATCTTCAACCGATACTTCCGACATTACCTTGCTGATATATTTGAAAAAGTCAACTTGCCCAACGTTTATATCGCCCGGATTTTCTAATCCAATATTTTTAAAGTAAGCTATCCAATTGAATTTAGGCGACATTTTTTGCAATTGCTCTAAACTCATTTTGTTATAAACTTTATTCGGGTCTCGCATTGCAAGTAAAGTCATAGAAGCATTGGCAAGCTTTGTTTCAATGCTCATAACTTTTTTGGCATTTTCGCTTGAAGATTGTGGATTTTTGTCTAAAAGGTCAAACATTTTAGAAACGTGAATAACGTATTTATCCCTTATTTCCTTCGAGCGTGCATCGTTCAATACATAATAATCTCTATCGCCTAAGCCAAGTCCGCCTTGCCATAGCTGAGCAATGACCATCTCGCTGTTTTTTTCATCTTGTCCAGACCAAAACACAAATAACGGCGAGACGCCTTTTTGGTGCAAAGCCGCGACTAAATTTTGTATATCTTCGATTGTATTAGCATTATCGATAGCGGCGAGTTCATTTTTCAGTGGATCAGCGCCAAGTTTTTCTATGGCAACAGAGTCCATACCAGCGGCATAGAAATCGCCTATCAGCTGTTTAGATGAGCCTTTGGGAGCATTTTTAGTTGCCGATGTTTCTTCCATAATTGTTTTGAGTGCATCATTGCTTTGTTCTTGTAATTCATTAAAAGCGCCCCAGCGGGAATATTCTGGTGGGATTGGATTATTTTTTATCCAATTGCCGCTAGCATAATGGAAAAAATCATCGCCGGGAGCAACGGTAGAATCGATATTGTGAATATCAATAGCTGCCACGCTAGCCTTTTCTGGCTCAGCATTTTTGGAACAGCCTACAAAACCGCTAAAAGTGGCTGCAAATGCAGCTATTGCCACAACTTGCTTTTTAAAAAGACCTTTCATTTTGAGAAACCTTTAATTAAAAAAATCAAAAAATATTATAATATATACGTTACGTAAAAATAAATAAAAAGTTTCGAAAAAGCGAGCTTTACGAAACTTTTTTACTTGCAGGATACTGCAATTAAGCATCAACAAACTTATAAACCTTATCGTTAGCTCGCAGGACTTCGGAAGTAGGAATAGAGCAAAGCTGCCCTTTGGTAGCAGTGCCTATTTGCTTATCTTCGAGCCTGATCTCAGATATTTTTTGCTCGGAGACTCCTGTTTTATTGCCGATTACCATAATATCGTCGCCTAATGATAGCTCGCCAGCTTGCACAAGTATTGCGGCAACTTTCGCCTTTGGATAATAATTTTGGACATATCCGATATATACTTTTTTCTTAGTGGCAGATGAGCCATATTGCGAGTTCCATTCGCCTATAGTTTGCCCGAGATAATACCCGTCCCAAAATCCACGATTAAATACTTCCGCCAGCCGCTCACGCCAATTCTCAATTTTTTCTAAAGTATAAGTCCCGTCAAGCACAGCATCAGCTGCTTCTTTATAGCATTCCACTACCCTTTTGACATATTCCGGCGAGCGTCCGCGTCCTTCAATTTTAAGTATGCTTACTCCCGCGTCGATAATTTTATCGAGAAATCCGATAGTAGCCAAATCTTTAGGAGACATTATATATTCGTTATCGACTTCAAGCTCGTAGCCTTGCTCCTTTTCGGTAACGATATATTTTCTGCGGCATATTTGCAAGCATTCGCCACGATTTGCCGAATGGTCTTGTGTGTGGAGGCTCAAGTAGCATTTTCCAGATATAGCCATGCACAGCGCCCCATGCCCAAATATCTCTATTTTAATAAGTTCGCCGCTTGGTCCTTTTATTTGGCTTCGTTTAATTTCCTGAGTAATCAGCTTCACTTGGTCAAGCGACAATTCACGAGCCAGCACCATAACGTCGGCAAATTGTGCAAAAAATTTAACCGCTTCAATATTCGAGATATTTAATTGCGTAGAGCAGTGAACGGTCAGCCCACGCTGGCGAGCCTCGCTAATAACAGCAATATCGGAAGCGATAATTGCATTTATTCCCGCAGATTTCGCCGCGTCTAATACTTGCTTCATATAAGCAATATCGCTATCATAAATAACAGTATTAACAGTAAGATAGGTTTTAACGTTGTTTTCTGATGCAATTTTTTGAATTTCGAGTAAATCTTCGATGGTGAAATTGAATGATGATTTGGAACGCATATTCAAATTGCCCGCACCGAAGTAGATTGAGCTGGCGCCTGCTTGCAAAGCAGCAGCAAGCGACTCGAAAGAGCCAACAGGCGCCGTAATTTCAAAGCTTTTTGCTGACATATTTATTTAGCTGCTTTCTTGATTTCATCGAATAATTTATTTTCGTCGCCCGGTGCATAACCATTATGCTCCCATACGATTTCGCCTTCGCCATTCAGCAGAAAAGTATGCGGCGGATTATTCACATTCATTGCCCGCTTAAAATCTTGATTTTCATCTAAATAAACTTCAAATTCCCAGCCTTTTGATTTAACAAATGGCGCTACTCGCTTGCTGGAACGAGAATCATCAAGCGATACAGCAATATATTTAACGCCTGTTTGCTCTTGCCAATCTTGCAAATTTTCGTTGATAGCGGCGAGTTCTTCCATGCAAGGCTTGCACCAAGTTGCCCAAAAAGCTATAACTATGGGTTTATCGTCGTTAGTAAATGTGCTCGTGCTTACCGTATTTCCCTTGAGATCTTTGACGTTAGCAACAGGCAATTTAGATTTTTCTTGTGCGGCAGAGACTCCCATAATCAAAATAAGAGCCAGCACATAAATTAATTGTTTCATTTTTTTACCTTTTATTTGTAACTTTTTAGTAAATTAATTGTCTTAATAATTACAAAATTAATAAATATTTTACTTTATATAAGGACGAATTTATCATGAAAAAGGTTAACATACTAATTTTGGCGATAATGATGCTCTTTGGATTAGCTAATATATCTTATGCTACAAGTAGCTTTGAAATTATTGAAAATCCAGAGGTAGTCAATGAGCCAAGCCCATTCACTGGCGAAGTAGTTGCAGATTTCGATTTCAAAAACAATTCTAAACAAACGAAAACAGTGGTGCCCAGCATCATTGTCGATAAAATAACAAACGGGCATAAAGTTGCCGTTTGCTTGTATTATTGCTTTGCTTATACGTCTGAGGATTGGACTACCGACGAAAGCGTTGATATGCCAAGCGACTCTAAAATGTCGGAGATTTTAGGCTTTAAGCCAACTGCCCATTGCATGCCAAACGCAGCTGAAGGGCAAACAAAAGTGCGTTTTCGCTTTGCAGATGCCAATTTCCCAGAAGATTATATCGATATTCCAATGACATTCAATTTCGGAATAACGGGGGTTGACGATGTTAAGCCAAAGGAATTTGTCGTAGCATATCCTAACCCTACAAATGGCGTTTTGAGCGTTTATTCGGAAGTTTTGGATATTGAAAGCATCAAAATATTTGATGTAAGCGGCAAAGAAATGATAAGCGAAACTGCCACAAATAATTACAAAACATTGGATTTATCGTCGCTCGCCAAAGGTAGCTACGTTATGCGAATTAGCTTATCAGACGGCACGATAAAATCACAATCTGTAATTATCGAATAATTTTTTTATCCCAAATAGTTCAATAGAAACTTTACTATTGTCTATTTGCTGTATTCCAGATGTCCTACACCTCGAAGGTGTAGGACATCTTAAAGCCTAACATTTCCTTACAGATACGCATTCAGTTAGAGTTCTTTCTCTATTTTTGAATTTCAGAATATTT
>JAKIZN010000087.1 GCA_022708005.1 Bacteroidota bacterium
ATGGCGGTTTAATGAACCGCTCGAAGCATTCTGCAAATGTGAAAATTGAATATGAAAATACAAATATGGGCTTAAACGTCTTTTTGAGAGGCAATTACAGAGGACGCTATGGGTTTGAAGACAAAAATCATAGCACAATTATAGATGCGGATAATGAGTATGCACCAGATTATTCGCTGTGGAATCTCACTGTTTCTAAAACTATTTTTGATAAATTTAACGTTCAGCTTGGGATGGATAATATTTTTGATAAAATTGCACCAAAATATTTGCCATCAAATCCGGGCAGAACATTTTATATAAACTGTATTTATAATTTTTCTACATATTAATATTTTGGAGGTTTTTTATAATGAAAAAACAGCTTAAATTACTTGCTATGGCGTTTTTGCTTACTGCTTTTGCTGTGGCTTGCTCCGATGATGACGACAATCCGAGCAACAACAACAATGATTCTCTGCTTGAGGCTACCGAAGTCAGAAATCTACAAACTTTCTTCCCAGAAGCTAACGACACTATTGCGTACTACAGTCTAAGAGAAAACAAACAAATTGATAAATCAGAAGCTGAAACAACAAATTGGGATATTTGCTTCACCAGAACTAACATATATGTAAATCAAGGCTTTCGCGGACCAGGAAATGGCGGCGCCTTTGTGCTTCGCGGGGCTGACTTTGGAACGCTTGCAGCGTTGCCTGCTGACTCTACATTTTACGAAGAAAAATCGGCAACTATTCGCGCCATTCCAACAGGTAGCGGCAAAGGCTGGTATAATTACAACATGGAAACATCAGAAATCACTCCTATACCGGGAGTTGTGTTAGCAATTCGCACTGCTGACGGCAAATATGCCAAAGTTAAAATATTGAGCTACTATAACGGCTATCCAGATAATATTCCAGAAAAAATGGAAGAAAGAGTAGAACGCACATACTCATTTAAATATGTTTTCCAGCCAAACGGCACTAAAAGTTTTAAAAAATAAGCTATAACACAGCTTGATATGGGCGGCGCAGTCATTGTGCCGCCCTTGCTATTTTAACGCCCGCGAATCGCACTGTTCGCAGCCTGGCAATTGCACTGCTAATAATACTTATTCTGCTTTATCGTCGATGACATTGAATTAATTTACTTGTAAAAATACTTCTTAAAAGTGATGAAAACTATAGTCTGCGACCAGCCTCTGCCTCAATTTTCCGATATAATCAAAGCGCAATCTAACTTGAAAGAAATAGTCAAAGTTACTCCATTCGAAATGAGTAAATCATTTTCTGATATGTCGGGTTCTTGCGTGTATTTGAAATTAGAGAATTTGCAAAAAACTGGTTCATTCAAGGTTCGGGGAGCTTATAATAAAATATCAAATTTGACAGACGAAGAAAAATTAAGAGGAGTGCTATGTGCATCTGCAGGCAACCATGCGCAAGGGGTAGCTTATGCGGCATCAAAATTGCACGTGAGGAGCAAGGTATTTATGCCGATATTCGCACCTCCGCTTAAAGTAATAGCCACTCGCTCGTATGGCGCTGATGTTGAGTTGGTTGGCGAAACTTTCGACGATGCTTTTAGTGCAGCGATGGATTATGCAGAGCAAAGCGGAGCCACTTTTGTGCATCCGTTCAACGACCCACATATAATAGCTGGTGCAGGCACTCTTGGGCTTGAGCTATTCGAACAGTTTCGAGAAATGGAATATGTTTTAGTTCCAATTGGCGGCGGCGGACTGATTTCCGGTGTGGCTATCGCTCTAAAAAATATGAATCCAAATATACGGATCATTGGTGTGGAAGCTGAAGGCGCTGCAAGTATGAGGGCGTCTATCAGTAGCGGAGAGCTGAAGCCATTGGTATCGGCTAATACAATCGCAGACGGCATTGCCGTAAAAGCTTGTGGAAATTTAACTTACGAAGCTGTGAAGAAATACGTTGATGATATAGTTACTGTGAGCGATGCAGAGATAGCCCGAACGACTTATATTTTATTGCAACGGGCAAAAATTTTAGCTGAGCCTTCGGGAGTGGCTGCGCTTGCTGCTGTGCTTTATAAAAAGCTAGATATGCAGGGCAAATCGGTAGTGCCAATCATTAGTGGTGGCAATATCAATATGAGTATTTTAGAGCAGATTTTAGATAAAGGCGTTATGGAAGAAGGCTATCGCGCTCGGATAGCGGTGCTTGTGCCAGATTTGTCGGGCACTTTAAAGTCCATACTTGAAATTTTAGATAAAGTCCGCGCTAACGTATATGATATTTACCACGAACGCTCGACTACAAGCGTGCCTGTTGGGTATGTGCAAGTGATAATTACATTTAATTTAAGCGATATTTCTGAACTTTCGATTGTAACAAGCGAAATCGAAAAATATGGATTTAGCTATCAAATTAAGAGATAATATTCGTATAAAATAGGGAAACTGTTGGCTCGGTAGCCTATAGTTTTCCTATTTCTTTTTACCGTACTACTTCTTTTTTATAACGCTTCTATCTAATTTATCTGGAATGTGATACTTATTCGGCGGAATGGCTGGATCGCTCTGCGGAACTGATTGATATACATCAGTATCAGGCTCGTCAGTTATTTCAGCGCTTTCCTTGCTCGGCTTATTTGGGCGGGCGACGTTAATTGCTACATTAGATTTTTTTACAGTAGGCTTTTTTGGTGCAACGGGCTTTTCGCTAGCTGTTTCGTCGCCTTGCTCACTGGCTTGCTGCAACTCTATAAAAAAGCCCGCGTCTGTTTGGTCATATTTGATTAAACCCATATTCGCAAGCACACTTAAAAATGACTCTAATGGAACGTAAATTGCATTATTGAAATAGATTGTGGGTAGCGACATTTGAGCAACTTTCATATCGGAGCTTGTTCTATGCAAAATATAAAATGAGCCAACCGCTGCCTTTATTTCGATACCTTCAAAAAACACAGAGCTTCCTTTGCAATTAGAGCTTGGCAATATTAATTTAGAAATGCTATTGAGCGGAGCGTATTCTATGGAGTTGATACGCTCTGTTTGCACAATTGTAGCCTTTCCGTGTGAATTAATTCTAAAATCGCTCGCAGATGCGTTTATGCTTGCAATTGCCCACAAAACTACAGCTATTATTTGGAGTTTGATTTTCATTTGTAGTCGCTATATTTAGTAATAAATTGTTTAATAAAATATTGGTATTTGATATAATCACATTTACGAAATATAAGCCATTTTTTTCTAAAATCAAAATATAAATTCTGCAAATTTTATTTAAATTAGTCATAATATTTTGTTATATTGCTTTATTGCAAAATAAGTGATATTAAATTTTAATAGGAGTATATAAAATGAAGTTTATGGCTTCACTATCGGACTTCCAGAAGTTATTGCAAAAAGTTGTGCCAGCGGTACCGCCTAAATCGACGTTACCTGTGCTCGAACATTTAAAATTAGAGCTAACGGACAACACTCTGAAAGTTGTGGCTACAGACCAAGATATTAGTATAATGAGTAGTTTAGCGGTTGAAACGTCGGAAGAAGGTGGAGTCTTGGTGCCCGCCCGCCGATTAAATGAAATTATTCGCGCACTTGACCCAACCAATAGCTTTACTTTCACAAGCGACGAAGATAATTACGACATACAAATATCAACTGACCGTGGCAAATATTCTATGAAAGGGCTCAGCCAAGAAGAATATTTATATTTGCCAGAACTGTTTGAGTCCGAAAAGCCAAATGTGGAGTCAGGCGATTTAGACGAAACGAATAAATACACAGCTATTTTCGAGGCTGGAATATTGCAGAAACTTGCAAATAAAACATCGTTCGCTATCTCTGCCGATGAGTATCGTCCTTCTATGAGCGGCGCCTTGTTCCAGTTTAGAGATGGCTATGTAAATACGGTTGCAACCGATAGTTTCCGTTTGGTAAGAGCCAAAGCAGAATCTGATAAATTCAAATTTGTTAGTGAATTTGATGCCCTTATCCCAGCCCGAATGATGGAATTTCTGAAAAAGATTGAAGGCGAAGCGATAATGTCGATGATAGAGAATATGGATAAAATCACACACGTAAGAGTGGATTATGATAATACAGTATTGATTTCAAGGGTTATCGGCGAAAAATTCCCTCCTTATGAATCGGTTATTCCAACCTCTATAAGTAAGGTAGCCACTATTGATGGCAAAGAGTTGCTCGCTGTGCTAAAGCGCGTATCCTTATTTTCAAATAAAATATCTAAGTTAGTTAGAGTTACATTTGACGACAGCCAAGTAAGCCTATTTGCAGAGGAAGAGTCAAGCAATTCTCGTGGCGACGAAACTCTACCTTGTGATTATCTCGGCGACAGAATAGATTTGGCATTTAACCATAAAAATTTGGAAGAGATGATAGCTAATATTGAGCAAGAGGACAGCAACTTAATTGAGTTCCAATTCTCCGATACAGGAAAGCCGGTTTTGATAATGCCAAAGAGTGAGCAAACTCAATTATTATCTTTGATTATGCCAATCAGAACTTAATACAAAGATGATAGTCCGTGAACTTTTTATTAAGAATTTGCGCAACCACACCGAAACTTGCTTGAAGTTCTGCGATTCGGTAAATGTGCTATACGGCAGAAATGGAGTTGGAAAAACTACGGTATTAGAGGCGATTTCTATCGCCTCTTTGTCTAAAAGTTTTCTGCCCGCTCCAGATTCCTCTTTGATTAAAAATGGGGAATCGGGTTATTTAGTGAAGTTATCCGCAACGCGAGATATCGGAATTAATTATGATGTAAGCGTTAACTTCGCTAATAGTAAAAAAAAAATAACGGCAAATAATGATGAAAACTTGCTGCCTAAGGATATTATAGGCGAAATACCGATTGTTATACTATCGCCTGATTTCAAATCTATCACTTTTGGCTCGCCGCAAGATAGACGCAGCTTTTTAGATAGCATACTTTGCCAGACAAGTAAGATATATTTTGAATATTTATTGAAGTTGAAAAAATGCTTGAAGCAGCGAAATAATCTGCTCGCATCTTTCAAAAAAAATAATACTTTCGACAAAGTAGAATTTGAGCAATGGACTTCTATGCTTATCGAAATTTCCGCTGAAGTGATTTTACGGCGGCACAGATTTGTCCAATCTTTTTTACCGTATTTTGTTGAAGCATACAATACTATTGCTAATAGTGCCGACGTGGTATCGGCTGAATATGAGCCGTTTGGAGTAAAATCTTATAAGGTAGAAGACGGAAAAGAAGAGCTAATAGAGGAGTTAGAAGCAATAGCCGCGAATGTGCAGGAGTCTGAATTGAGACGAGGCACTTCATTATTTGGACCTCAAAAAGATGAACTGATAATTAGTATTAATGGCGGGCTTTCTCGCGAATATGCCTCGCAAGGACAGCATAAAACTTTGCTTATCGGGCTAAAAATCGCTGAGTTTAATTATCTATTAGAAGCCAAAAGGGAAACGCCTATTATTTTGCTCGATGACATTTTCTCCGAACTTGATGAAAACCGTAGCGCAAAAGTATTGGAAGTAATCAAAGGGCATAATGCTCAAATATTTATCACGACGACGAATATTACGAATTTTGGGGAGCTTTTTGATAATAAAAATGCAGTTATGATTGAGATTAAGCCTTCGGAATAGCTGTTTGATAAATAATATTATTCGAAAAATGGCAACTATCAGTTATATTTGTATATTATTTTTGTGCAAATTCAGCCTAAAAGATAACAAAAAAGCATGAATAAAATCGACATAGAGAGTATTTTAAGAGATAAAGTTCCAAATTTATTTGTAAAGTATCCTAAATTTATTTCTGCGGGTATAGTGAAGTTTCTCAGTGGGCTGCTGAAAATCTCGGAAATAAATAAATTTCAGCAACTAAATGGAAATAGCTTCGGAATAGATTTTATCAATAATATATTTGATTATCTAAATTTTTCCTACGTTATGTCAGAAAGGAGCAGGACGAGCATTCCATCAGAAGGCAAAGTGGTCATTGTTTCAAATCATCCATTGGGCGGATTAGATGGCTTGGCGCTGCTCAAAGCAGTGCATGAAGTTCGTCAAGATGTGAAAATAATCGCTAATGATATCTTGATGCAAATAGATAATTTGAAGGAGCTGTTCCTGCCTTTTGATTTATTCACTCCAGTGAGCCAAAAAGAGAATATCAAAAACATAGAACAAGCCATTTTAAATGATGAATGCGTGATATTTTTCCCTGCTGGCGAGGTTTCTCGTATGTCGTGGGGTGGTATAAAAGATGGCAAGTGGAAAAAAGGAGCAATTCGATTTGCCACCAAAAGCCAATCGCCAATACTTCCAGCATTTGTCGAAGCTAAAAACTCTTTTTGCTTCTACTTCCTTTCTATGCTGTGGCGCAGAACAGGTATGTTTTTGCTGCCAAGAGAGCTATTCTTGCAGCGGAATAAGCAAATTACAATTAAATTTGGGGATTTAATCCCGCCAGATAAAATTAGCAGTGCTATCAACCAAAATTTACAAATGTCGCTGATTAGGCAGCATACTTATAGGATTGGCAAGGGCAAAAAAGGCATATTTGCTACAGAAAAAACGATTATTCACCCCGTGCCAGTTAAATTAGTGAAAAGCGAGCTGGTAAAATCTGATTTGTTAGGGCAAACAAGCGACGGCATGAAAATATACTTGTGCAAAAAGGCGCAATGCCCAAACGTTTTAAAAGAAATATCGAGACTTCGCGAGACTACTTTTCGCAAAGTAGGCGAAGGCAC
>JAKIZN010000088.1 GCA_022708005.1 Bacteroidota bacterium
TTAAATAGATCATCTTGTGCCATTAACTGGTTGGATAGTAGAAAGAAAGCAAATAAAGCAAATAGTGGTAAAATAGTTCTTTTTCTCATAAAACACCTCAAAATTTAATGAAAAATAATGTATGGATCGTAAGGATAGCAAACAGCTGCATAAAAGCTAATTTGTTACGGCAGCAATCGCGGTATTTTTTTAGGCAGTTCATACTTTTATTGTGCAGCCAGCGGTAGCGTAAAATAAAACGTTGCGCCAGAGGGAACGTTGTCTTCAAAGCCGATTTCTCCAGCATTATTTTTAACAAATTCCTTGCACACAAGCAGTCCTAACCCGCTGCCCTCCTCGTCTGCCGTTCCTCGCTCTGAATGTCCTCTATCTAGTGTAAACAGTTTTTCTTTTGCTTGCTCACTAAGTCCAACGCCGCTGTCAGCCACTTTAACCATTGCATACTCGCCATTATGCTGCTGCGCTGTAACTTTTACCACTCCAAAATTAGGTGTGTATTTAATAGCATTTGAAATTAGATTACGCACAATAGTTGCAGTCATATTGTAATCCGCGAACACTTCAATTCCAGAGTTAGAGAATTCTAACGCTATTCCCTTCTTGCCGGCTTGACCTTTTAATAACTCTATTTCTTGCGAAATAACTACATCTATGGAAATATTCTCTGGCGCTGGAACTATCCTGCCTGCCTGCGATCTCGCCCATGTTAGCAAGTTATTAAGCAAGTCTAAAAGATTTGTAGCAGACTTATTTAATGAACCTGTAAATTCTTTTCTCTCATCTTCATCTAAATTCATATTGTCATTTACTAATAACTCGCTTACTTGCTTTAGCGAAGCAAGAGGGTTTCGGATGTCGTGAGCAATAATCGAAAAGAATTTGTCTTTTCTTTCGTTCATATCTTTCAGATACGTGTTGATACCTTCAAGTTCAAGGTTCTTGCTCTCGATTAGCTTTCGTGTCTTTGACTTGCTTCGTAAATATATTGCCAAAACTACTATTACCGATAGCAAAAAAGCCATTATGACTGCCTGCGAAAAAGCCTGAAGCTCTTCTTGCCTTAGAAGGGATTGGGTTATTTCAGCGTCTTTTTTGTATAGTCGCAGTTCTTTATTCTTGCTATCCACATCATAAAAAGCTAGTAGTTCATTAATTTCACTAAAATTAATAGACGATAGCGCCGAATCTTTAAGTGCCGTAGACGCCCTAAGGCTTTTTAACGCCGCTTTGTAATCCCCAGATAGTTCGTAAGCAGTTGCCAATGCATCATAAGTAGCCGTAAGGCTGTTGGACATATTTTTGGACAAGTAGATGCTTTCTGCATCTTTAAGAATCTTGATAGCTTTTGTGTAATTTTTTAAATTCATTTCTATTTCGGCAAGCGTAATATATACCATGCTAGCGCTATCGCCTGTGGCTTGAAAATACTCGAAAGACTTGTTAGCGTATCGTTTAGCTATATCAATTTTTTTCAACTTAATATATAGGTTTGAAAGATTATTGCAGGTAACAGCTAAGTAATTTAGATGATTGGCACTTTCAAGTTCATCAATAGCCTTTAAAAAATATCGCTCAGCTTTCTCCAAATTGCCCAACACAAAATAAACGTTAGCTATATCGCTTAAAGCGGCGCCAGTTCTATCTTTCCTTTTAAGTGCTTTCCCTAATTGGTATGACTTTTTATATAAATCGATAGCTTTTTCATAAAAACCCATTAGCTCACAATTCCAGCCAAAATCATGATAAGCAATAGATAAGACGCTTATCAATCTTTTCTGGTGCTCATCAAGTTCAGTTTCAGATTGTCTATATACTTCAAGCGAATCTAACAACTCTCTGAAAGTGTAAATGGACAGTGCTTTTGTATGGTATTGCGTGGCTATATCGTATTTCCCAAGAGAAACATAGCATGTGCCTATTTGAGAATAAACAAAAACTAATCCGGGTCTATATTTGATTCTTTCAAATACATTTGCAGCTAACTGGAGCGTATCTAAAGCGCTGTTGTAGTTGTTTTTCTTCTGGTTTATTGCTGCAATATTGGCGAGTGCCACTCCTATATGGACAGAATCATTTTGCTTCTTCGACTCGTCATAAAAGTTACGGTAGTATTTATAAGCCCTTTCTGGATTTGAGCCAAAATAAGAAGATGCTATCTTCTGCAATGCTTCTGACTTTGCTTTGCCTGCTAAGTGTGGAAGTATTTTTTCTAAACTATCGATTGTATTACTTTTCAAAGAACTTGGTAGCATGGTTATTATAAATAACAATGTGTAGATTCTCGCCATAAATAACCTCCCCGTGATTATATGTGTAAGCAAATGACGATTTGCATAGTGCTTTATTACTTTATCATTATGTTAAGATATTAGCAAAAATAGTTGCGAAGCTTAAGGAATATAGAAATGAAAAAAAGCATTGAATGGCATCAAAAGTTAGCTACTGCGATTGGTTCGAGCCAATCTATTTCTAATTGCACATTTTTATTCTTTTCTACTAGCCCGTGATTATGCTGCTTGATTTGTTTTGTATCAAAATTGCAAACAAGAGCTTCCACAACGGTTCTTCTATTTGTTATGCTGCCGCCATTGTGGTAGAAATGATCCTTTGTTATAATGTTGAATCTGCTCCAAAATTTGCTTACTGACTCATTTTCTCTCCAATCATTGTGATGCCAAGTAGATAGAATGAATTTTGCTTTTGTTTCAGATAGTAAGTTGAATAAAAGCTCTTCGTCTTTAATAGTCCAGCCGTTATAGTAATCGGCGTGCCTGCCATAATAAGGCGGATCGCAATAAATAATATCATTTTCAGTTGCTAAAGGGATGATTTCAGAAAACGACTTGTTGTAAAATATCCAATTAGGCTCAGGCTGAATAATACGAGAAACTGCTGCGACTTGATTGGTAATTTTTGTTATATACGCTTGTGCAAACCGATTAGGTTTTTTGCAGAATGGGACGTTCCAATTGCCTTTGCTTCCAAAGCGCATCATCCCATTAAATCCAGACCTTGAAAGGAATATAAAGTCATAAGAAGAAAATTCTCCGCTATTAAATCGAGAGCGAATGTTAAGATAGTGGTCATAGCCGTTATTTTCAGCTTCTCTTAATAGCTTGCCCTCCCTTTCAAGATATCGCTTCATTAAAGGGGCAGAAATAGATTTGTCTTGAATGCCCTTATAAAAATTAACTATGTGCGGGTTGGTATCGCTTAAAATAGCTTTTTTGTACCCTGAATTAAAGGCGACTACTCCTGTTCCTAAAAATGGTTCTATCCATTTGCCATTTTGCTTGGCAACCGATGCTAAGCTTTTAATCCAAGGTACAAGTTTGGTTTTAATGCCTTGGCTTTTTATGGGCGGAGTTATTACTATCATAAACTCACTCCTTTGAATTTTTGGTTACGATTTTATCCCACAAATCCGTCCGTCCTTTAAACTCTAAAAAGTCTTTAAGGCTGGTGATTTTAGTTGTCTTGCCGTTCTTGATCATTGTGGCAGAGCCAAAGTTTATCCAATACTCGTCAAACCATTCTTCTCCGAGTTTGCTGAATATACCGTTTTCATTTCGTAAATCGTCAATACTCAAGGTTGAGCCTATATTTGCTGTGTTTCCAGATCCCTGCTTGTCGCCCGCAATTTTCCATTTTTCAGCAACAAAAAGGTCGAAGTCTTTTATGACAGAGACAATTGATTTTAAGTTAGTGACTGTAGTAGCTCTTCTTTCAGTGATCTTTTTGTTGGTAACTTTGCCGCCTTCTTGGAGTTCTTGGGCTTGATAGATTTCAGTTTCAAGAGCCTCACTCGGCGCATCTGCTCGTGTATAAACTATCCCCAAGCAGTAGTGCCCTAAGTAACTATTGTAAGGGAATTGAATGTTCTTCTTTTTATCTCTTTCTTTAAAGTAGCTGCCGTGGCTACCTAGCGTAAAGCTTAAAATCCCACTTTTTTTGCGGTAAGTTGTTTTTAAGTCCACAGCAAACTTTATACTCTCATTCTCTTTACTTATAAATGTTAAGTCTGGATAATAGTTCTGATGCTCAGTTAAAACGATTTTGTACCCATTTTCTTCTGCAAATTGTAGTATTTGAGGGAAAATATGGATTTCAAGTATTTTAGAGATAACTTTTGTATCAGACGATATTGTATAAATATTTTTATAAACATCAATAAAACCTTTTATAGACCAATCTCCGTTGTCAGTTGAAACGTATTTTTTTAGGTTACATGCAAGTGCATCTAACGACTTTTTAAATTCCACTTTATACTTGATTTTTTCCTTCGAGTTCATTTCTTTTAGCAACAACTTTAGTTTTAATATAATACACAAGCAGGATATCTTGAACTTGCGTTGGAGTCCGTTTGCTTGAGTGCTGACTACCACTAATTTATTATTACATTCCTTACAAACTATTATTCAAATATATGGTTTTTTCTATAAAAATAAAAATAAATTATTAAACCCAAATAATCCCAAATAATGCATTAGGAACTCTAACTGAATGTCTATCCGTAAAGAAAGGTATGGCTTTAAGATGTCCTACACCTCGAAGGTGTAGGACATCTGGAAAACACAGACGCTCTCACCTGTTATCTCTTGAGACAGCACCATCTGGGGAACAGCAAATAAACAATGGAAAAGTTTCTCCTGCATTATTTGAACAAAAAAATAGAGCCACCCCTTCGTTTCCGCAGGATAGCTCTACTTGATTTATAGAAATGATTTATTTCGCTCTAATCATTGTAAGCAGCATTTTGAATTGCTTGATTGCTTTTAGCGCATGGGGTTCGTTTGCGGGCATAATAATCATTTCGCCAGCTTTCAAGATATAAGATACCCCAGATATTATAATATCAACTTCTCCATCAAGCACTTGAACCATTGCATCGTAAGGCGCCGTGTGCTCGCTTAAGCCCTGCCCTTCGCCAAATGCAAAAAATGTTACAGTTCCAGCTTTTTTGTCAATCAAAGTTCGACTAACAACCGAGCCTTCTTGATATGCAGACAAGTTTACGATGTCGATTTTCTTGCTAATCAATTCTCTGCTGTCTTGCTTACTGCCATTTCCCATTTCGATTCTCCTGAATTTAATGTAAATAAATATTCTGTTCCTTTTGAAATACGTTTACAGAGGAAAGTTTCAAATAGAACCCTTGCACTGCCAAAGACTTTTCAAGCCGCCTTTTATTTTAAAACGTTAGCAAAATGCCCGCCGCATTGCAGGCAAATAATTGCCCGCATCCTCTATCCGATAGAACTTGGGCGATTTTCCTTTTGCATTTATCCCAAATAATGCATTAGGAACTCTAACTGAATGCGTATACGAAAGGAAATGTTAGGTTTTAAGATGGTGGCTGTCTTATATGGGTTCAGATGCATTATTTGGATTTAATCCCGAAGGGATTTGATGTTTGTAGAAAATAAGATTGCATAACCTAATGCGACTCCTACGGAGTCGTATAATTTTAATCCAATTCGACTCCTACGGAGTCGTATAATTTTAAGCTAATTCGACTCCTACGGAGTCGTATAAATTTAAGCTAATTCGACTCCTACGGAGTCGTATAATTTTAAGCTAATGCGACTCCTACGGAGCCGTATAAATTTAAGCTAATGCGACTCCTACGGAGTCGTATAAATTTAAGCTAATGCGACTCCTACGGAGTCGTATAAATCGCCGATTATTCATTACTACAAACATTTGAACCCTTCGGGTTCGTTACAGTTTGCCTTTAAGATGTCCTACACCTCGAAGGTGTAGGACATCTGGGGAACAGTGAATAGACAATAGGAAAGTTTCTATTGAACTATTTGCATTTACATCTAATTCTGAACTTTTTTCTCTATAAATAATTGCGGCGGATTATAATTTTCTTTCTTTTCTTGTAAAATATTAATAAATTGTTGATTGCTAAAGTGCATAAGTGCATAAATAATTATTCTATCCTTAAGGAGAGGAAAATATGGGACAAACAATGGTTCAAAAGATACTCGCAAAGGCAACTGGCAAAAGTTCGGTGGCAGTAGGCGAAGTATTGGAGCCTGCGGTTGACACTGCAATGTCGCACGAGAACGCCGCACTCGTAATGAATCAATTCAGCGAAATTTACAAAGGCTTGGACAAACCAGCTAAAGTATGGAATCCGAGCAAAATTGCTATTATTTTCGACCACCGCGTTCCGGCTGAGAGCAAAAAAACTGCTACAAATCAGAAGAAAATCAGAGCATTCGTAGCGGAGCAAGGCATTACTAAGTTCCATGATATACGTGGCGACGAGGGTGGCATCTGCCATCAAATTTTGCCTGAAAATGGCTATGTGCTGCCGGGCTACGTTGTCGTTGGCACTGATAGTCATACCACAACGCATGGCGCATTGGGTGCATTTGCCTTTGGTATCGGTGCAACTGAAATGGCTGCAGTATGGGCTTTAGGCAATATTTTGAACGTGGAGGTGCCTGCGACTATCAAAGTGATTATCAATGGCAAACTTCCTGAATATGTGCAGCCAAAGGATATAATTTTGCATTTGATAGGCAAAATATCAGCGGAAGGCGCCAATTTCAAAGTCTTGGAATTTCACGGCTCAACTATAAAAGAAATGTCCACATCGGGCAGGCTTACGCTTTGCAATATGGCAGTCGAAGCGGG
>JAKIZN010000089.1 GCA_022708005.1 Bacteroidota bacterium
GCTTGGCTTATCCAAAAATTGCCACGCTATAAATGCTCCGAGCAAAAACGATATTATTAGCGGCGCCATGTATTTAGCTTTCATCGTTTGCCTCAAATTTGACGTAAAGCACACAAAATAAATTTAAAGCATTCTCTGCCGAGCTTATATCTATAGTTATCACGTCGCCGTCGAACACATCAGTTGGCTCGAGAAAATTCAGTTCTGCAATTTCATTTTTTACATATACAGAACTTGCGCCGCTGATGTCAGTTCCATTTACTTTTATTGCTAAATTAAGCGAACCCGTTTCGGTGCCGAAAGCGGCTGCAATTATCTTAGCTTTTTGCGACGTATCGCATTTGATGATCGCAGGGAATAAATATTCCGAAGAGTAGATTAAGCCGTATTTAGACATATTAATAGGCAAAATCAGGCAGCTATTGCTTGCTGTCGAACTTTCTTCGATTATTCCGATTAAGTCTCGCTGCGAAGAAATATCTCCGCAAATGTTTCCCCAATGCGTGATTTGCTCAATGTTTGGGAATAGTGAATATGGCATAGCTACCTCTATTGCTTAAAACAAATTCTCGAATCGGCAGAGCCTGCCAAAGTTCCATTAGATTTATAAATAATTTTGATAAAGTTAATATACGCTGCAATTTTAAAAATCCACGAATCGTGGCAAGTATCGCTTTTATTGACATTTATCGCGGCGCCGATTGCGGGCGAAGTGCCGTCGGTAGAGCCGATTATAGTGAATTGCCCTTGCATTGCTCCAGCCACATTTCGCCAGCAAATTTCTAAAGTGTTCGCCGAAATGCTACTTCTGCTGCCGCTCACGCTTGGCATATTGATTCGTAAATACTCGGTCTCGAAGTCGTCCGATAAGTCCTTGTTTTTAAATATATATTGTATCATTATCGTTTCTCTTTTTTTTATGATGGCTTTGGGCTATTAAATTGAGAAAAAAGTAAAAGCAATAGCCCAAAGCCTAAAATTTATTTAACTTGAAAATCCAATTATGCCACGAAATTTCAGCCGCCCTAAAGGATGCCGAAGATTTCTTTTTTGCACAAAAACGCCTTGGCAAGCCTTGCCATCAATATTTTTTGAGCTATTGAAAGCTATAGTTTGGACAAATCCAGAGCTTAGCACTTTATCGATAAATTCAATATGTCCAAATATCGTATTAGCTCGTCGCCAAACGATGAAATCATACCGCTTAGCGGCTGATTCGGATTTTGTGCCGTTGCGTTTTGCATAATCGAAAATCTTGTTTGCCAGCCCTGTTCGTGGAAAAGGTATTGCCGATAGCGGAAGATTTAGCTTATAGCAGGCTTCTTTGAATGACCACCATAAGCCTGCGGCGCAATATGGCGAACGTGGCGGATTGCCCACCGCTATAGAATATTTCTCAACTTCGCCGTCGTTTGCTCCACTTTTTTCGATTATCCCAACTTGCGATTTAGCAACTTTCGCGGCTTCGATTAGCAAACTGCTATTGCAGTAAAGGCAATATTTCGTTGCGGCTATCCCTGAAATTGGCACAATCAATATAAAGAAAAATATGGCAACAAGCTTTTTCATTTTTTTAATAATCCTATATTTATACTTGAGTGAAATATACGCCCATCACGGCAAGCCCGATGCAAATATGAACACCCAGAAATATACTGCCCAGAGTGTTCCACATTTGAGTGCGAGTGAAATCAACTTTTGTATAGACAAATGCAGCAAATCCCGAAAGCCCCAGCGCAATTGCCTCAAAAAGCACTATCAGCATAGCCGTATTAATAACTTCATGCGAGAAGTTCATTGCCACTGCAACGGCTGCAATCAAGGCTATCCAGAGCGAGTTCCTGCGGGCAAATCCCCAGACTTTTTCTAAAGCAAGTTTATTTTGAAATTTCATTTTATTATTCTCTGAAATTATTATTCCCTAAAATCCCTAAATTCTTCGAGTTGCTCTTCTGTAAAATAATTTTTACGAAAAGCGTTATTGCTAATAATTTTCGATGGCGATGCCGCTCCCGCAAGTATGATTTTGCCTTTAGCGATACTTTCAAGCAATTTAACTGCTTCCGATTTGCGAGATAGCACTTCGTTTGGCACAAATGAGTCGCGGTATTTCATTGCGTATAAGTTGTATATAGTCAAGCTAATTGCGATAAAAATTATAGTTGCGCAGCCGTCGCTTATTGGCAACTCATACCGCCCAAATAAGTAAGCATTGATTAAAGCATCGGCGGAAGCGATTGCCGCTTCCACCTTATTTGTATCAATGGTCTCGCCGCTTGGGTCGCCCGTGAGCATAGCCAATTCGCTTTGCGATAGCTCGCCTAATATGTTGCTTTGCTCGATATATGGCATAGCCACCTCTACGGCACAAGGAATATTTTGACTATTCCGGAGCCGACGCAAGTTTCCAAAGCTCTGCCGTTGATTGCGTCGCCTTCTCCTGCGGGCTTGGCTTTGCCGTGAGCATCGCTTGTCAAAGCATCGCCTGCGGCAACGGTTTGCGAAGTTTCAATTGGCACGCTGCCGAGCGTGATTATAGAAGCAAAACTGCCCTCCCGCCAAGTCTTTTCGACCGAGCCAAATGATTTTTCGCCGTCGCCGCACACTTTGCCAGAGAAATCTACAAATCGGAACTCCGGCAATAGCTCATCTGCTTGCACTGTGATTTTCAATAGCGGCTGATATGTTACTTTGTTCAACATATTATCCTTCCTCCTCTTCTATTTCTACAATTGTATTATTTATCAAAAAAGCTGCATCGGGCGAAGTTACTTTGATGCAATAATTATCCGTATTGCGCAAAACTTTGACTTTCCCGCCTGCTTCGTAATAAACATCTATTTCGGGCATTCCTTTTTTGCGTAATGTATAGCCAAAACTCGGATTTAGCTCTGACCGCTGACTGCGGTCGCTCAAATCTGAATATGCGAGCACAATATTATTACCCCACGCATCTGCAAACGTATCGCCATCGGGCGAATAAACAGAAGTTGCGATTTTCACTATAGGAATATCGAATAAATCGCTTATAATCTGCGTGCTAACGGTAATCGAGCCAGAATACTTGATTTTTTCGGCAATAGATATATCCGATAATATTGATTGATAAGTTGAATTGCTGATTATCATAATATTTGGGAAAACGCCGATATTCAGCCTAAGCGAGTTGATAGCATCGCGAATGATTTGCGCAGGCGACCCGCCAGTATTGAAAGCATTAGTTTCGTCTAATACAACTTTAGAACCTTCGGCAAAATTTGCTGGATTTGTAACGTAGTTTGCTATTTCCAACTCGCGGTCAAGCTCGATAATGTCGCAAAGTTCTTTAACTGTGCGTTGCTCGAACTTATAGAAGTCGTTGCTGCTTTCTTCTTCAAGGTAATCCACCGCCATTTCGATGTCTTTCTCAGTGCATTCATATTCTAATAAATCTAAATTAGTCAATGGGATACGGTTAGAGCTGCTGCCAGTTGCCCTCTCAACATTTCGCTTGATAAAGGCAGATTTGCCAAAGCTTGGGATTCGCCCTTTGCTTTTGCTAACTTCGACTATCGGGAAAAGATACTGTCCCACTAAATTATTATTGGAATAGCCTTGAGCCAAAGTAGTTAGAACGGGATCTAGCGTCCTCATTTCAGATGCAAAATTATTTGCCATATAGCCTCCTTATTAAAAAAAATTATCTGCTAATTACTTGATGTATTGCGGATTCGTAAGTCATTTCAGGAAAACTTGCCAAAAGCGCAAGCGCTTTATTATGAAGGTCTAACCTATCTTCGACCACATTTTTGCCCTCAAATTCATTATTGGATAGCGGCTTGGCTGCCGTTATATTGATTGGTTTAAACAAACTTGACGGCTTCAAAGCATCGAAGAACTCTATCAAATCTGCCTTTAGGTCTGGCGCAGCGGAAAACTCACTGTCATTATTAGCGTCGTCGGCTTTGTCGAGCAGAGAAAGGATTTTGTTTATGGCAAAATCAGACTTTTGCAGATAGCTATTTTTATCGAAAAATGATTCTGCAAATTCGCGATTTCGCCTTGACGCGTCAATTTTCTTTAGCTGCTTATTTTCGGCTTTCAGCTTTTCTATTTCGCTTTGCAGCGATTCAATCACTTGGCTATCTTGCTCTATTTCTTGCTGCGTCAATTCCAGCGAAAATAGCAGATAATCGCCATTATCTTCAAAGCTGACATCTTTCAATCCCTGCACTGCGGGCTGTGCTGCACCGAGCAAACCAACGTGCCTGAGCAGCAAATCGGGCGAGAGAGCTATCGATACTTTCTTGTATTTGCCTTGCTTGATTTCTTGGATAATCTCGTTCGACATACCTTTTATTTTTGCAAGAATTATATTGCCACGCCTTGCCAATCGCTCTACCCAGCCGTGAGCGGGCGCATCGTTTGGCGGATGCCCTTTGACAAGCGGAGCGGAATAGCCATTCTCGCTTACCTCGCTGTTGTACTTCAAGACTATTTCGGCAATATTATTAGCCGAGTAGGAAGCTGTTTTGCCTCTGCTGTCGGTAAATGTTCCAACTTTAAATATTTCGAGCCACATAAATTAAATCCTAAAAGTAATAAACTCACAACGCAAAACTAATCCGCAATCTGCCTTACGACAAGAAAACCAAAGCAATACGCTTTAAAAATTATTTGCGAATGTTTGAAAATTTTGATTATAAATAATGCAATAGAAACATTGTACTTTAGGCAAGGGAGCATGCTCCCTTGTCTATACGCTGTTTCTCTAGAAAAATCGATTTTTTAATCTCGCCTAAATCCACGCTATAAACTGACTTGATATGATTTGCATAGCATCGCCATAAAAAACTTTCTATTTTTTTTCAGATAAGTTTTTGTATTTTTGAGATAACCGTAAACGCACATTGGAGGAACAAATGCGAGAATACATAGCTTTTGACATAGAAACTATCCCGGGCGATTTCGATAGCCTATCCGAAAGCCAGCAGGAATATTTGCTCCGTGGGACAACAACCGACGAAGAAAAAGAGCAGAAAAAGCGAGAAATGGCTCTAACAGCTCTTACAGGTAGAGTGGTCTGTATAGGAATGGCAAAATATAGTCTCGATAAAACCGATAACGGCTATCAAGCTATCGCGGGCAATAAAATAGCTCTTTGCGTCGAGCCACCATCTTTTGTCGATACAGCCGACGCAAGCGACAAAGTCGATGGCGAAAGCAAGAAAATTCCTTTGCCCGACGGCGCTATCTGCTTGCTTGGCAATGAATATTGGGTGCTGGATACTTTTTGGAGAAAGTTGGGGGAAAATCCGCATCATACGCTGATTTCTTTTAATGGTCGCAATTTTGACGCTCCATTTCTTATGCACCGTTCGGCTATTTATAAGCTCAGACCCAGCAGAAATTTGATGGAAGGCACGCGGTTTAATTATAGCAAACATATAGACTTGCTCGATGAGCTTACTTATTATTCGCCGTCATCATCTGGACCAACTCGGCGATTTAATTTTGATTTCTACGCGCAAAGCTTTGGCATAACTTCGCCCAAAGCCCAAGGAGTAGACGGCTCAAAAGTAGCCGGTTTATTCGACGAAGGTAAAATCATCGATATTGCCGAATATTGCTTGCGAGACGTAGTCGCCACTTGGGAACTATTTGAATTTTGGAACGAATATCTAAACTTTAAGCAATAGTATGAATGCTAAGTATGCTTTGTTTGCCGCTCTATCGGGGGCGTTTCTTGGGCTTGCTTTCCCGCCGTATCCTTTTGGATTTCTTGCGATAGTAGCGTTTGTGCCTATACTATTTTTGTTCGAAACGCGACAATTGCTAAAGCATAAATTTTTGTATTTATACATAACATTTTTTTTATACCATGCCATAGCTAATTGGTGGATAGGCAGTTGGCAATCCGAAACAGACCCGTACCTGACTGTGAGCGGCATAGCGCTTTGCTTTGCTCATCCTTTCTTCTTTTTTATACCGTTTTGGTTTTATTTTCATATTAGAAAAAGCTTTGGCTCAAAAGTAGCACTTTGGACTTTTCCGTTGGGCTGGGTTGCTTTTGAATGGCTGCATTCGCTTGGCGAAGCGTCATACCCTTGGCTTAATATAGGCTATACGCAGCTATATAATACATATTGGATACAATTTATTGATATAATTTGGGGGGCATCGCTATTGCTGGCTTATGCGAATATTGTCGTGCTTATGATGATACTTAACCTCCGAAATAGTGGCGGCACTTTCAGCATAAAACAAGCTCTTTGGAATCGTAATAAGCAGTATTCGCTCAGCATCATTGCTATATTTATTTTGCCATTAGTTTATGGATATTTCACAACTAAAATTTATAGCCACGAAAATTTGCTCAAGTCAAATCCTTCGCTATTTGTTGGCATAGTTCAGCCGAATATCAATCCTTGGCGAAAGTGGGATACCAAAGGGATAGAGCAAGTAACTTTGCACAAATATTTGCAAGATTCGCTGGCAGAATCGCAGGGCGCTCCACTTGATTTATGCGTTTGGAGCGAAACGGCTATTCCTTATATTTCGCTATCTGTAAATTACGGGCATTTCTATCCATTTATTACAGAGTGGCTCAATAAATCTGGCACTGCGCTGCTAACTGGC
>JAKIZN010000090.1 GCA_022708005.1 Bacteroidota bacterium
CTATCCCTTTTTCTGAATTTTTAGCATGCTTTCGTTTCATCGCAAGGATAAGCTGATAATGCAAAAATTCTTCAAACTTCACTCTATATCTCGCAAGTTCGAGCTGCGGTTTGCTTGTTGGAAAGTGCAAAGCTTTTATTGTATCGTGAATAGAGGGCAGCTTGAGAGCATCAATATATTTTTGGTCAATAGTTTCTTCGATATGAAAAGAGCCTGCTTCGAGCAGATTTTTCAAGATTTTTCGCATTATTGGCAGGCTGATTCTTGCTTCTTTCATTTTTTCGGAAAGCTTATATTTAGGCAATATGACGCCTTTGGAATATTCTTCGGCTTCCTCTTTTTCTATAATTTCAATTTCTGGATGATTAAACGTAAGAGTTTGAATTTTATCAAGTTCGGGCTTGCCGCTCACGACAATCAGCATATCCTTGCTATAAATCTTATTGAAATATTCTGCCTTGTTCCAAAAAAGAATTTTCCCTCGCAATCCCGAGCCGTCGGCAACGGTAAGGCTCAGCATCTTTCTCCGAGAAAATTGGTGCAATTGGACAGCCAGCACTCTGCAAATCAGCGTATATTCTCTTTTAAGCGAAAAGTCAAGTATTTTTTCTGTTTCATTGCTTTCGGCGTTAATCAGCTCGCTGCGTATTTGCGATATAGTTTGCGCTGAATTTCTATCTATATATGTTCGTGGAAAATATAGCACTAAGTCGTTATTAGTCAATAAGCCTTCCGAAGCGAACGCTTTCGCTCGCACTGGACCGACTCCTTTTATAAATTGGAGTTCCGACACAATATCGTTTTTGCTTTCTGCCATGATTTCAAAAATAAGGCAATTATTTGTAAAATCAATATAAGTTTAAATATTTTTAAATCCAAATAATGTATTCAGACAAAAGGCGAACATTTCTGCTCGCCTTTTGATTTTGCATCGCATTTGACGCAAAGTGTAATAATCACTAACTACTTTTTATTGCTTTCGTTATGATTTGTTATAATTTCCTCTTGAACTGATTTTGGCACTGGCGAATATTTGAGAAATTCCATAGTAAATTCTCCTTTGCCCTGAGTTGCACCTCGTAAATCATTTGAATAGCCAAACATATCTTTTAATGGCACTTCAGCTTCGACTATGGCATAATTGCCCTCAACATTTGTGTTGATAATCATACCGCGTCTTTGGTTGATTTGCCCGATAACAGCGCCTTGGAACTCTTCAGGTGCAGATGTTTCAAGTTTCATAATTGGCTCGAGCAATATTGGCGCAGCTTTTGCAACTGCTTCGCGGATAGCAGCTTTTGCGGCTAATTTAAACGCCATTTCGGAAGAATCTACTGGGTGCATTTGCCCGTCGTTTAGCTCGACTTTTACTCCGACAATTGGCTGATCTATCAAATAGCCCTCTTGTAGCTGCTCGCCAAAGCCTTTATCGCAAGCAGGAATATACTCTTTAGCAATAACTCCGCCCACAATTTTATTAGAAAATTCATAAACTTCGGTTGCTTCGGCAGCCATTGGCTCGATATATCCCGCCACACGTGCGAATTGCCCGCTGCCGCCTGTTTGCTTTTTATGAGTATAATTAAAGTCTGCTCTTTTAGTTATAGCCTCGCGATACGCAACTTTCGGCTGCCCGACTATCACTTCGCAATTATATTCCCTTTTGATTCTTTCCACGTAAATTTCTAGATGAAGCTCGCCCATGCCACGCATAACAGTTTCGCCACTATCTTCATCTCTATAAACTTGAAAAGTTGGGTCTTCTTTTTGGAAGCTGTTCATTGCTTTTGAAAAGTTTACTTGCATTGACTTTTCTTTAGGCGCAATTGATAGCTCGACAACTGGAGTGGGGACGTGCATAGACGTCATTGCATAATTGATGTTCCCGTCTGTAAAGGTATCGCCCGAAGCACAATCTACTCCAAACATAGCAATGATATCGCCTGCCGCGGCTTCTTCGATGTCATTCATTTCGCTTGAGTGCATACGCACAAGTCGCGGAACTTTTAGTTTTTTCTTGCTGCTTGAGTTAATTAAATTGTCGCCTTTTGCGATTTTCCCTTGATATATCTTCATGTATGTAAGTTGACCGTATTTCCCGTCTTCTAACTTAAATGCAAGTGCGACAGTTGGCAATTTGCTATCGACTTTTAGCTCAACTTGCTCTTCGTTGTTATCTATATCCAAGGCATAGTTAGGAATATCCGTAGGCGACGGAAGATAATAGCCAACTCCGTCGAGAAGTGTTTGTATGCCTTTATGCTGCTTGGCTGTGCCAACAAATACTGGGGTGATGTGCAATGCGACAGTTGCTTTCCTTATAGCTGCTCTGATTTCATCAATCGAAATGTCTTCCTCGCCTAAGTATTTTTCTGCGATATTGTCGTCGAAATCTGCAATCCTTTCTATCATCGTAATTCGTCTGCGGTTAGCTTCGTCAACCAAGTGTTCTGGGATGTTTTCCTCGATAACGTCTTCGCCGTTAGCCCCTCTATAATAAACTGCCTTCATCTTTATAAGGTCTACCACTCCCTCGAAATTGTCTTCCAAGCCTATAGGCATTGTAAGCATAACGGGCTTAAGGTTTAGTTTTTCTTCGAGCTGCCCGATTACTTTATCTGGGTTGGCGCCTGCCCTATCAACTTTATTAATGAATGCAATTTTCGGAACTGCATATCGGTGCATTTGCCGAGCCACCGTAATAGATTGGCTTTGCACGCCCGCCACTCCGCATAGCACTAATATAGCTCCATCTAATACTCTCAGCGCTCTTTCGACTTCGACTGTAAAGTCTATATGCCCCGGGGTATCTATTAAATTTATTTTATAATCTTTCCATTGACAGTAAGTTGCCGCGGATTGAATAGTGATGCCTTTTTCTCTTTCCAAATCCATTGAGTCCATAGTTGGTCCTCCGCCAGTCTTGCTGCGCGTTTCCACAACTTGATGAATTTTTCCAGTAAAAAATAATATCCGCTCGCTAAGAGTAGTTTTGCCTGAATCAATATGGGCGGCTATCCCAATATTCCTTAGTTTTGTAATGTCTGTCATTTTTATAGTATTTAAATTAATATTAAAACTTCGTTTACTTCACATAATACCAAACAGTATAGAAAAGCAAAATTACGAAAAAAAAATTAATTATCATAAAAATCAACATTTTTTTAATATTTGCCAACATATTTTTTAGCAGATAATGCAGTAGAAACTTTGTCCGAATCAGGATTTTCAAGATTAAAGGATTTATAGAATTATTTTCGACTGCTGTGAAATTCCTTTCATTCTTATCACGGTAATCTTGTAATCTCCGTAATCGTTAGCTTTTCTCCAGATGTCCTACACTTCAAAAGTGTAGGACATCTTAAAGCCAAATTGTAACGAACCCAAAGGGTTCAAATGTTTGTAGCGATAAATAATCGGTGATTTATACGACTCCGTAGGAGTCGAATTAGGTTATGCAATCTTATTTTCTACAAACATCAAATCCCTTCGGGATTAAAATAATTCCGAATAATGTATTAGAAGCCTTATAAGACAGCCCCATTCTTCCTGGGGGGTGAGGTCAAAAAAAGGCGAACATTTCTGCCCGCCATTTGCTTTTATAACTATTTTTTTACAACTATTTTTTAACAAATGTTTGGATGTGTTTCTTGCCGTCAGCGAATTGGATATGCAGGTAGTAAGCAGATGGAGGCAAGTTGCTGATATTGATTGAATGCACTTGCACTTGCTCGCCAATGTGTTCGCTATGCACCGCTACACCAAGAGTATTATAAATCGATATTTGGCAATCAGCAAACCCGCTTTGCGATTGAACATTCAAATATTCGGCGCTTGGATTAGGATATATCTCCACAGAATTTAGCAATTCTAATTTATCTTTCACACTAACTCTACGCTCTCTAAGCCCGACTGTGTGCGACTCTCCGCAGGAAATAGTTGCCCAATCGAAATAATATCCCACTCTCGTAGGAGTAGGCACGTCATAATTATTTCCAGTTCCAAGTTTTCCGAAATTGTTGTAGCCCCACGCCCAGAGCGAGCCTTCCTTTTTGATAGCAAATGAGCAATCTTCGCCTGCAAAGACATATTCCCAATCGTTGTCGGTACCTATGCGTATCGGCACGTTGGAATCTTCTTCGCTACCTGAACCAAGTTGCCCAAATTCGTTGGAACCCCACGCCCAGAGCGAGCCATCAGTTTTCACAGCTAATGTGTGGTAATTGCCTGCAGAAATCATTGCCCAATCTTTATCAGTGCCTATTTGAGTTGGAATACCTGCATCAGGCACATCACCAAGCCCTAATTCGCCTCTAATGCCAGAGCCCCAAACCCAGATTGAACCATCAGTTTTAATCCCAACTGCATAAAAAGGCGCTGCGTCGATGTCTTTCCAATCCATAGCGGAACCAATTTGTGCGGGTTCTGTTCTGCTGGTTTTCACTCCACTGCCTAATTGATAAAAGGAGTTATCGCCCCATCCCCAAAGCGTGCCGTTTGTTTTCAAGGCAAGCGAGTAGTTGTTAGCGGCAAACACTTCCTTCCAATCGTAGTCGTAGCCGATGATACCGGGAACGCGTGTTTGGGTGGTTGTGCCATTGCCGAGCTGCCCTTTATCGTTCAGTCCCCAAGTCCATAGCGAGCCGTTAGTTCTTAGCCCTAAAGAGTGTGATTTTGAAGTTGAAACGGTAGCCCAATTGCTTTGTATTCCTACCCTTGTCGGGCTTTTACGTACTTCGGTATCGCCGTGCCCAAGCTGTCCATACCAATTTGAGCCCCATGACCACAGCGTATTATCTTTCTTTACGCCTAATGTATGGTTAAAAGCGGCACTAATTTTCACCCAAGTATTGTCCGAACCGCTCATAGTTGGCATACTCGTTTGGTTTACGTAGATGTCGCCACACTGATACGTTGCATTGTTGCCCCAAGCCATTAAATCGCTAGCGACAATATCAGCGCCAGCAAGAATGCCAATTATAAGAAGTAATGATAAATATTTCATAACGCACCTAAAAATAGTGAAATATACAAATTAATGCTTTGAGAGAGAAACACAATGTATTTAAAGCAAAATACCAAATTATCTGGATAAGTGCAAATAAAAAAGCAATTATTTTGCAAAATCTGCTGAATATGGTTACCATGATTATTTTCGCCTGCTTTTCAATTGCTTCCTGCTTAATCTTGGTAATCACTTAGTTTCCGTAATCGTCAGCTTTTCTCCAGATGTCCTACACTTCAAAAGTGTAGGACATCTACTCTTCCTGGGGTTGAAGTCAAAAAAAAAGGCGAACATTTCTGCTCGCCCTTTTTCGCATCTTGCCGTAGCTTCGCGTGCGATTTTATTTCTTAATTGGATATTCTGGCACTTGCGGTATTTTTGGCTTGTTGTCTGTTTTGATTTCGTCTAATATTACTTCAATCGCCTTGAGCAATTGGCTGTCTGTGCCATAATATTCGTCGCCGGGATTGTTATCGACTTCTATGTCGGGCGAAATGCCTGTTCCTTCTAATACCCAGGAGCCATCTCTGCCGAAGTTAGCAAATTCGGGGCGATTCAAGTAGCCGCCGTCGATAAATGGCAAACTGCCGCGGATTCCAATTACTCCGCCCCAAGTGCGCTTGCCAATCAGCTTGCCAAGCCCCATTAGCCTGAATTGGTGCGGGAATAAATCGCCGTCGCTCATAGATTGCTCGTTTATTAGCACAACCATTGGACCTGTCATTACGGCATCTGGATTGGTAAATACCATTTCCTGATTTCTCGCATTTTTCGCAACGGCAAGTATTCTACGCAAGCGCTCGATTATCATCGGCGATACATTGCCACCGCCGTTAAATCTATCGTCAATTATCAAAGCTTCTTTTCTTACTTGCGGATAGAAATATTTAACAAATTCATTTAGCCCATTTGTCGGCATCATATCTGGTATATGCACATATCCAACTCTTCCACCTGTTGCCGAATCAACAAATTTGCGGTTCCGCTCGACCCAATTTAAGTATCTAAGATCGCTTTCGTTGGCAATAGTTTTTACTGCAACAGCTTTTGCATTATCAGCCGTCGGCTTTGAGCTATATTTAATATTTACAAACTTTTCAGCCTTATTTAGCAAACATCTCGCAGGAGTCATCTCGCGATTTAGCTTTACTCCATCAATTTCAAATATGTAATCGCCCGGCTTAATATTAATTCCGGGTTCGGTGAGCGGCGAACGAGTCTTTTCCTCCCAATTGCGACCTTCCAATATCCGCTTGATTTTATAAGCATTTGCTTGAGCGTCATATTCCACATCCATACCGAGATAGCCGATGCCAACCGATGGCACTTGCGGCATATCGCCACCGCCAACATAAGCATGCCCAACGTTAAGCTCGCCTATCATTTCGCCCAATAGATAAATTAAATCCGCTCGGTGAGCCACATCTGGCAAAAGCTTTGCGTATTTATCTTTAATCGCTTTCCAATCAACTCCATGCATATTCGGGTCATAAAAGAAGTCTCGCATTTGCCTCCAAGTTTCAGCGTAAATTTGCTTCCATTCCTCTTTTTTGTCGATGAAAATTTTCATATCATCAATGTCTAGCTTGCC
>JAKIZN010000091.1 GCA_022708005.1 Bacteroidota bacterium
ATCGCTGAGAATTGCATTTTGCATAGTGCGGGCTATAGAGCCTTTGTCTGTTTTAAGGGCAGCCGCTATCACGTCAATACTTTTGCCATTTTCTATTTGCTCTGCGATAATCTTAACATTTGGATCAATATCGACTTCGGGCAATATTGCTGTTTCATCAGATATTTGCTCATTTAGCACCGCAAGGAATAATTTTCCATACTTATCCGCCACATATTTGCCAACGCCTTTGACTTTCTCAAAATCTTTCAAATTGCTCGGCGGATTTTGTGCTACAAGCCGCAACGCTCTATCGGAGGCGACTCCGCGGTCGGTAATGCCTTCCTTCGCAGCAATTTCGCTCCTTAAATTTTTTAGCTTAGCGTAAATAGCATCTTGCTCATCATCGGAAGGCGAAAACTCCCGCTCCGACTTCCTTTTTGAGATATAAGACAGCCCTTCATTTGTGAGGCTAAGCGTTGGATAAAGCCCGGAGGATACTCTGATATATCGCTTGCTCTCAGCCTCGTCGATAGCTTGCTTAATGTCATACTCGGAAGAATCTTTGAGCAAGCCGAAGTTTTCAAATGTAGAAAGTGAGTATTTATTTGTCTTTTCGTTGGACACTCCCCGCAAAAAATGGTTTAGCATCACTTTGCCAAATCTGCCGTCAATATCCCAAAGCCCGTTCAAAACCGAATTTAGTAAGTAGCTGCTTTTTTGTCTTTGCGAGCGGACTTTCTGCGTAGCATTGCAGGACGAGCATCGCCCACATTCGCCACTGTATTCATCATCTTGAAAATAATTTAGAATAAAATTTCGCTTGCATTCGTGAGTTTCAGCGTATCTAATCACAACATCGAGTTTCAGCAATGCTTTTTTCTTCAGTTCGCTAATATTGGCAAAGTCAAAGAAATTTTTCCAGTTTTTCGCTTTCGATAGGTCAATTTTTACTTCGTTGCCTGATTTTTCTGCTTGAAAATCAATTATATTTTGAATATTCAAAGCTCTGATTGTATCTTCGATTTTTTCCTTGTCAATGCTGTATTTTCGAGATAGTTCGCCAATGTCAAATTCGACAAAAGTATTGAATGCGTTAGCCGAAACTTGCCTCATTATCGCAGTGATAACATCACGACGGTGAGTTGAGGTATTGTGGTAATAGTCTATCAGTTCATCGCGGCTCGCTTTCAAATAAATTTGAGCCTTGGCGGACTTTGAGCTTCTTTCTATAATGCCAAATCGCTCGCAATGATCCATTATCGTGGCAATTTTTATTTCGGGTATTCCAGTTGAATTACCCAGCAAAGTATTTGATAGCCTCACTATCCCGTTTGCGTCTGCATAGTGCATCAGCGCCCCGAAAACCCTTTCTACGTCCTCCCGCTCAGGATATCTACAGCTAATAAAATAATCTTGCAAATGATAGTCTGCGGCGGAGTGGAGCAAGTAGCAATCCGAAGGATGCCCATCTCTGCCAGCTCTACCAGCTTCTTGATAATATGCCTCAAGTGTGGCTGTGTAATCGCAATGAATCACATTTCTGACGTCGGCTTTATCTATGCCCATGCCAAAAGCATTAGTTGCTACGATTACATTTTTTTCGCCCTTGATAAAATCATCTTGTATTATCTTGCGACTTTCTGTTGGAAGCCCTGCATGGTAGCCCGCAGCAGCAAAACCTAACTTGCCGAGCTGAAAAGAAATCTCATCAACTCTTTTGCGCGAGCCACAATAAATGATAGACGAGCCTTGCTTGGTATTTCTTAAAATTTCTGCAACTTTCTCTATCTTATTTTTGCATTCTATAGTATGATAGCTCAAATTAGGTCTGTCGAAGCCCCGTATAAACCGATTGGCTTTCTTTAGCCCTAATATGCTTACTATATCTTCTTGCACCTCTGGACCTGCGGTAGCAGTAAATGCGGCAATTGGCTTAATCGGGCGCGCGCTTAGCGCTTTGGTAATATTCAAATAAGCTGGACGGAAATCGTGTCCCCATTCCGATATACAGTGAGCCTCATCAACTGCAAGAAATGAGATTTTCATATTTTGCAGAACTCTGATGAAATGCTCATTTTCTAACCTTTCGGGAGCTACGTAAAGCAATTTGTAATTGCCCGCTGCGGCGTTGCCTATCTTTTCTTGCATATCGGGCAGAGACAGAGAGCTATTTATGAAAGCAGCGGGAATTAAATTATCATTTAACGAGTCAACTTGGTCTTTCATAAGAGCGATTAACGGCGAGATGACAATAGCAGTGCCATCGAGGAGTATTGCGGGTAACTGATAGCACAAGGATTTTCCGCCGCCTGTGGGCATTACTGCTAACGTGTCGCCACCTTCGATTATCGAGCGAACTATTTCTTCTTGTCCTGCTCGAAATTCCGAAAATCCGAAATATCTATTTAACTCTTTTATTAAGTTCATATTTTTTAGTTAGCCGCGCCCGCCCACAATAATTTAGTGCAAGCTACGAGTCGGTCTCTGGCTCGCTGATAGGAATAGCAACTGTGATAGTTGTGCCTTTGTTCTCCAAACTTTCAACGTGTATATTCCCGCCGCAAGTATCTACGCATCGTTTGACAATAGGCATACCGAGTCCTGTTCCTTGCACCACTCCGCAATTAGATGCTCTGAAAAATGGGTCAAATAGATGCGGAATTTGCTCTTTGGGAATGCCTATGCCGTTATCTTCTACCGCAAGTATAAGCTCGTGGTCAAGGCTGGATAATGATATATTAATGTCTGTTCCGTCAGGAGAATATTTTGCTGCATTGGTTACCAAATTCGACATTATTTGATGCAGCAAATTAGGGTCTACATATAGCGGCTCGTTGCGAACATTATCGGTAGCTACCATATTGTATTTATGTTTTTTGGTGTCAATAATCTTCATTTCGTCTGTAAGGCTCAAGCAAAAATCATACACATTTGTCAGGACTGGCTTAAAAGGTAGCCTGCCAGTATCAGAGCGTGATATAGTAAGAATTTGCTCAAGCAGCAACGTCATACTTTTGACTGACATCTGTATCCTATCCAAGAATTTTTTAGCTTCATCTGCGTTCCCCGCCTTGATAAATGTATCAATCAGATAAGTAGAGGTCAAAATAGTTGTAAGCGGAGTTCGATATTCATGCGAAACTGTCGATATGAAACTTGTTTTTAGTGCGTTAAGTTCTTTTTCCTGCTCAAGAGCGCTTTGCAATTCAGTAATATCCACTCCAGTACCGATAAAGCCATGAAACTCGTGATTATCAATTAATCTCGGGATAGCGCTTAATAAAACATATCTATATTCGCCTGCTTTATTGCTTAATCGCACAGTTACTTCAAATTTTGCTCCACTTGAAGTTGACTCCTGATATGCCGACAAAAATTCGTTGTGGTCGTCTGGATGTATAAATGTATTCAGATAATCATCTATAATGCCAGAATAAGTCTTGCCTGTAAACTCTATCCACGCGTTATTTAAGTAATTAACCATACCTTCCGAGTCCGTCATCCAAATTATCACTGGCGCAGAGTCTGCCATAAGCCTAAATCTTTCCTCGCTTTCGCGGATTTCTTTTTCTATACGCACTCGCTCCTCAATTTGAGCTTCAAGTTCTTCATTGGCACGCTGCAGCAATGTAGTGCGTTCTTCCACTCTATCTTCTAACATTTCATTAGACTTGACAAGTTCTTCTTGCGCTCTTTTTTGCGAAAGCGACATTGCGATTTGATTCGATACGAAGCTCAAAATATTTTTATGAGCCTCGCTATAGCGCACTCCTTCAGTGTAAGACTGCACGACTATCGCTCCTATTACTATGCCGCTTGCTTTCAGCGGCACCCCAAGCCAATCTATCGAAGGAGAGCCAATAGTATCAACTTGTCCCGATGCAACTAACTTGTAAAATTCTTCAGGATCAATGAGCTGCGCTTCTCCAGTGTCAATAACAATTTCAGTTAGTCCTTTAAGCCTTTTTCTTGGCTCTGGAGTAGGGTCGAACTCGTCAACAAAGTAAGGATATTCAAAGAATTCTGTTTCGTGGTCGTAAAGTGCAATATATAGATTTTCAGCAGGCATCAAGTCTGATACAATGCTATGTATTTTCTGACATAATGATTGGAAATCGATAGTGCTAATGGCGGCATCTGATATTTGGTAGAGCGCCTGCAAATAAATATCTTCCTGCTTCTTTTTGGTGATATCCCTAACAGTAGAAATGACATGCCCTTCGCCATGTATTTCCATAATGCTCGCAGACATCAGCGTATAAATCACTTCGCCGTCTTTTGTTTTAAGCTTAGCCTCATAGCCAAGGCATTCACCATTGGCTCGCAACTCTTTGACAAACTCCTGTCTATCTATTGGATCTACCCAAATATTTATATCTGGATACGTTTTGCCGATAACTTCTTCGCGAGAGTAACCCATCATTTTCAAATAACTTTCGTTTACTTCAGCGTATGTCCCGTCAGAAATTTTATTAACAAAAATTGCATCTGGCGAAGTCATAAATGTTTTAGAAAATTTTTCTTCAGAGTCCTTCAGTTGCTTGATAGCAAAATTTTTGTCAGTATTGTCAATTACAGTAGTAAAAAACAAGTCCTTATCTGCTATTTTGACAGTTGAAGAAGATATCGTTACTTCGCGTGGCTCGCCATTTTTTTTGTAGTGCACTAGCTCTAAAGAAATACTTGAATTTCTCAAGCTATCAGCAATATCTTTTGCTTTTTCTTTGGGCAGCCGATTTAAGTAGGTTATGTCAATCTGCCGAAATTCTTCTAATGTATAGCCATAAAACTCTATCGCCGCCTTGTTCGCATCGGCTATCATAAGGGTTGATACATCTGCAATAAACATTATGGTAGGACTATTGGCAAAAACATTCCTAAACAGCTCTTCTGAAGATTTTAAAGATTCTTCGAGCTTGAGCTTATCAGTAACGTCGCGGGTAACCGCATAAGCAAACTCCTGACCATCGAACTCAAAATAAGAAATAGCGCCTTCGACTAATATTACAGATTGATCTTTCTTTCTTTGTATAGTTTTCAGTTCGTAAAATTCATTAGACTTAATCCTTTCCCAATACTGCTCCCATAACTCTTTTTTAAAGCTGCCGTCAACGACTCCCATGTCCATCAACAGCAACTCGCCCTTTGAGTATCCTAATACTTTGCTTGCGGCATCGTTCACATAAATTAAATTGCCATCTTTGCTGATGCCAAATATACAATCTACCGAATTATCTAAAGCAAATTTTGACCGTAAATAGTTATGCTCGGCTATTATTTTCTGTTCGAGTTCTCTTTGCAACTGCAGAGTTTTCAGCCTCACTTGGCGTCTTAGAGCAATACTCCAAAAAACAGCAAGCAACACAATTATAGCTAATGCAGGCAAAGCTATCCTTAAAATTTCAAGCAATGTATTCTCCTTTTGCAAAGCATTATCAATATTGCCAAACCACTGCTTATAAATTCTGAGATAAGCGCCGCTCGCATTTGATATGTGTATCCCTTCGTTTAGCTGCTGCAAAAGGCTAACGCTATCTTTATTAACGGCAAAGCAGTATTTGTTTGTAGAAACAACTATTTTGGTTGGAATTAATACTTCTGAATTTGCGCGATTTGAAACGTAGTAAGCCATAAAGTTAGGTAATACGGCATAATCGTAGCCTTCTTTAAGCATTAGCTCCACCGCATGAGATGGATGCTCTACTTGGATAATCTCGCTTTTGGGCGACAGCCCTAAAAATTGAGCCTGCACCAGCGGGCTTACTTCTACTAAAACTTTCTTCCCAGCTAAATCTTCTATCGAATTAATTGGCGCGGCGCCCCTTCTATAAAATACCGAGTGCGTGATGTTGATGAATGGGTCAGATAAAGCATATCGGTCTGCTCTTTTATCTGTGTAGAACATACACATAACGTCATATTTGCCCTTTTCGAACCTGCGTAGCACTTCGTCCCAAGCGTTTGCATCGAACTTAATGCTAAAGCCGGTTTCCCTTCCAATTTCTTGAAGTAAGTCTACTAAAAATCCTTTTGGGATGCTATCTTCGACATACTCATAAGGCGGGTATCCTGCATCAAATCCAGCGTTAAGAGTTTTTGATTCGCCTTTCGCACCGCCTAAGTTAGATACTACTAATACAGCTACGAACAGTATTTTTGCAAACAACTTCAAATTTTCGTATTGGTCTTTATGGTAAATTACATTTGTCCAAAAAGTAAAATAATGAAATTATATTTGATTTCAAAAAAATTAAACGTGTGTAAATAAAAATTAATTGAGAACTCATAACATTCAGCCGCTTATATGTTGATTACTCAACAGAATACAAAGTGGTTTTTAATATTTTTTTTGTAAAAATCTGGCTTATTGTCATTGGCAGCAGAGGCAGTTATCGTTTCAATCCAAATAATGCAATAGAAACTTTTCCATTGCCTATTAGCTGTTTTTCCAGATGAGGGCTGTTTCAAAAGGTGTTTTGGTGCATTATTTGGGTTTAATCCCGAAGGGATTTGATGTTTGTAGAAAATAAGATTGTATGACCTAATGCGACTCCTACGGAGTCGTATAAATCGCCGACTATTCTTTACTACAAACAT
>JAKIZN010000092.1 GCA_022708005.1 Bacteroidota bacterium
ATAGCTATACTATCTGTGTTATCAATGACAGTCGGCAATTTAGTCGCACTATGGCAAACAAACGTCAAAAGAATGCTCGCATATTCGAGCATCGCCCACGCAGGCTATTTGTTGATGGGAGTTGTCGCTATGTCGAGCGTTGGCAATTTAGCAGTTCTTATATATTTTATTTCCTATTTGCTAATGAACTTCGGAGCTTTCTATGTCGTCCAACTTATTGCTAATAAGATTGGCAGCGAAGAATTAGACGACTACAACGGATTAGGCTTCCGCTCTCCGCTATTGGGAGTAGCCCTATCCTTGTTCCTTATATCGCTCACCGGACTTCCGCCAACCGTTGGCTTTATCGGAAAGCTTTATATTTTCAAAGCTGTTCTAAATGCCAATATGATATGGCTTGCGGTAGTGGGCGTTCTGAACTCTGTCGTATCGCTATTTTACTACGCAAAAGTATTTAGAAATATGTATTTGCGCGGAAAATCTAACGAGGAGAATGGGCAACTCAGCTATTCAATTTATGCTCAAATACTTGTTTATGCTTTTGCATTGCCGGTGCTTTACTATGGCATATTTTGGTCGCCATTAGTAAAATGGGCAGAAAGTTCAGTATCGTTATTTATAGGCAAATAGCTGCTGATTATATAGAAGATAAAGCCCTGTAATTTGCAGGGCTTTTCTTTTTATCCCAAATAAAACAATAAAATCTTTCTATTGCCTATCAGCTGTTCCCCAGATGTCCTACACCTTCGAGGTGTAGGACATCTTAAAGCCAAATATTTCTTTACAGATACGCAACCGGTTAGAGCTTCTAAAGAATTATTTGGGTTCAATGAACTATTTTGGGTTTAATTCAGATATAGTGTTCAAAAAAAGCCACTACGAGCGATATAATATTATTGCGCTTATTCGTCAAAAGAATTAGTATGTAGGTTTGCAAAGAAATTAGTATTTGCAAACTTGTTTATATTTGAAAAATGAAAGATTGATGTCAGTAACAAACACAAAGAAAGCGAAAGAAATTAGTCCGAATAAATTACCGTTCCTGCAAGCACAGGTATTGCAAAAGATTTTTCTTGACTTTTACGAAAATAAGCAAACAAGCATAAGTGAGCTATCAGAGTTGACGGACTACCCAAAAGACAGCAAAATATTAAAAGATGCTGTAAATTCATTAATTACAAAGGGTTTTCTTGAAGGAGAGTTTGGGAGTTTTACAATTCCAAGTTATTCGCAAAAGATAATGGAAAATTTCGCTAAACGTAACGATTATAAGCACAAAAATTTTTCGGATAAATTATTGAAATTTTGTCAAAATGGTTCTTCAAGCGATTCACTATTTGAGTTTAACCAAACAATTAGTGAATTAAATAAGTATGGGGTAATCCACAAATGGTATGATTATTTAGAAGATTTTCCGTATCAATTAATAGAAGAAAAAATTAAAGAATACGACTTGCAACCGAACTCTTTAATTGTAGAACCGTTTGCAGGCAGCGGAACAACATTAATATCGGCAAACTTATTTCATTGCAATGCTATTGGCTTTGATTCAAATCCCTTGATGACTTTTGTTGCTGAAACAAAAACTACTTGGGACGTTGATTTGAAGCTTTTGAAAGAAGTTATTGCTAATATTTCTAACCAATTTATTGAAAAAATCAGGAATTACGACAGTTTAAAACTAGAAAAAGGATTTTTGGAGCGAATGCCCAAAAAAGAACTAAATCAATGGCTAAGTCCAAGTTTGCAAAAAGAAGTTAATTTACTGAAAAACTTAATTGACGAGATAGAAAACCAGAAAATTAAAAATTTGCTTTTAATAGCAATGTCAAAATCTTGCTTTGACGCCTCTCACGTATCGCTTTGCCCCGGTACCACATTTTATCCATTTCGTGAAAAAGAAGAATTTTGGGATATTTTCACAGAAAAGATTATTCAAATTTATAACGACTTGCAGTTAGTACAAAAGCACGATAACTACGGGAAGTCAAAGCTAATAAATGATTCTTGCTTAAATGCAAGCCTATATATTGAAAAGGAAACAATTGATTTTATTGTAACTTCACCACCTTATCCAAATGACTTAGAATACACAAGGCAAACGCGCTTGGAACTATATTTGCTTGATTTTGTAAAAGAAATGAACGATGTCCAGCAAATCAAGCGAAACATGGTAAAAGGTAGCACAAAATTAATTTTTAAAGAAAGCAATTCAGAAAACTTTATAGCGAAATTTAAAAGTATACAAGTTGTTTCAGATAAAATCTACGAGCAAACTAAGGATAAGAATTGGGGTTTTGACTATCCAAGAATGGTGCGAGAGTACTTCGGCGATATGTACTTATGCATGAAAGAATTTTATGAACTGTTAAAACCAAATGCAAACTTCTTGCAAGTAGTAGGAGATCAAACAATTAAAGGAGTTTATATCCCCGTGTGTGATATTTTAATTGAAATGGCGCAAGAAATTGGGTACCGAAATTGCAAAAAAGAATTATTTAGAATGCGCCGCAGCACGGGGCATAACATAGCATTGCCTGAAGAAATTGTGATAATACAAAAATGAATAAAATAAACCCTAACGAAATTTTTGGCTTTCCTGTTGAAAAACAGACTAAGCAAGCAGTGCAAAATAGTAAAAAGTATTTTTGCAGGTTCTTGAATAAAAAATGCGATAAACAGAGCAGGACAATTCCATATCCGATGGGCGTTTGCTCTGTAAATCACAGCAATTGTAAACCAATTATTTGCCCGCATAGGTTTTTGGAAAATAATTTAGTATTTCACGACATCGCAAAAAACGCTTTTGGCTCAGCAAACAATATTTTACTCTTTTCAGAAGTAAAGTTAAAAAATGTAGGTAATTTTGATTTCGTATTGGTGAAGCACAAGCCAATTAGTAGCAAAATCGATGATTTCTGTGCTGTTGAATTTCAATCAGATAGCACAACCGGAACGGGAAAGCTTGTTGACGCTTTGAAAGATTTTATAGCTGGTGAAAATGTTCTCGAAAATAAATATGCTTTTGGGTTAAATACTTATAACACAATAAAATTATCCTATATTCAAATGCTTATCAAAGGGCAAGTAATGGAAAAATGGGACAAACAAATTTATTGGGTAATGCAAAAATATGTTTTTGATAATATGATAAACCGTTTTAAGCTAAAAGAAATGGATTTTAATAAAGCCAATAAAACAAAATACTTTATTTACGATATTTTTGAAAATAAGGATTTGTACAATTTAAAGCTAGTGGAGAAAAAATCTTCAACTATTCAAATCTATTAAAGGCGTTTACGCATCAGCCAACACCTTCATTAGACGATTTTGTGAAGGTTTTAGAAAGCAAGATAAACCTAAAGCTTGGGCTAACAATTGATTAAAAGGCAAAAGCCTGTCAATATAGTTGCCATAAGGCACTATTATCCCAAATAAAACAATAAAATCTTTCTATTGCCTACTAGCTGTTCACCAGATGTCCTACACCTTCGAGGTGTAGGACATCTTAAAGCCAAATATTTCTTTACAGATACGCAACCGGTTAGAGCTTCTAAAGAATTATTTGGGATAAATTTCTAAGCCTATTCAAATGCCGATAACCCGGTAATATCTTGCCCTAAAATTAAAGTGTGAATGTCGTGAGTTCCTTCGTAAGTCTTGACAGATTCAAGATTTGCCGAGTGGCGCATAATTGGATATTCTCCTAAAATGCCATTTGCGCCGTGAATTTCCCTTGCCAGCCGAGCGCATTGCAAAGCCATATCAACATTATTGCGCTTGGCAAGCGAAATATGCTGCGGGCGAGCCGCCCCGACGTCCATCAGTCTGCCTAACCTGTGGCACACAAGCTGTGCTTTAGTGATTTCATTCAGCATCCACACGAGCTTTTCTTGGATTAGCTGAAATTGCGCAATTGGCTTGCCAAATTGAATTCGTGATTTCGCATATTCGAGTGCAGATTGATAAACTGCGATCGCAGCGCCGATAGCGCCCCAAGCTATGCCATACCGAGCTTGATTTAAGCAAGACAGCGGACCGCGCAGACCTTCGACCTCAAAAATATTTTCGGCGGGCACTTCGCAATCTTCGAAAACTAATTCGGAAGTAACAGAAGCTCGCAACGAGTGCTTGCCCTTCATTTCCGGTGCAGAGAACCCCGGAGTGCCTTTCTCAACTATGAAGCCTCTGACCACGCCATCTAATTTAGCCCAAACCACCGCGACATCTGCAACAGTTCCGTTGGTTATCCACATTTTGGCGCCGTTCAGCAAGTAGCCGTTTTCTGTTTTTCTGGCAGTTGTAATCATACCGCCGGGATTTGAGCCGTAATCGGGCTCCGTAAGTCCAAAGCAACCAATAGCTTCGCCAGATACAAGTTTGGGTAGCCATTTTCTTTTTTGCTCTTCGCTTGCATAGCGGCTAATCGGGAATATGACAAGCGAATTTTGGACGGATGCAAACGAGCGAATTGCCGAATCGCCACGCTCAAGCTCTTGCATTGCCAGCCCGTATGATGTATAGTTAGCCGCCGCTCCGCCGTAATCTTCCGATAAAGTTATACCAAACACTCCCAGCTCGGCAAGTTTTGAAGTAAGATGCTTTGGATAAGTCCCTTCTTGATAGTGTTTTTCTATGATTGGAATTATTTCTTCATCTACAAATTTGCCAACGGAATCCCGAATTAATTTTTCTTCGTCCGAAAATAGTTCATCGATGTTATAATAGTCTAATATATTGCTCGACATATTATGCTCCATTTATTTAATTAGTTAATAATCATATAGTTAAAATATAATGTTTGTTTAATTGATTTTTCTTCAAATATTGATAAAACTCGCCAATATGGACGCTTATAGCAAAAAAAATTTTTAATTATCAATATTTTTGCTTAATTTTGTATAACTCAATAGAGAGGGGCTTTCGAGAAAGCCCATTTTTTATATTTAAACATAATTGCATTGCAATTGGTTAAAGAAACTATTTAATAATTAAAATATTTTAGAAAACTAAAAAGAAAGCAAAAGAAATGGCCGGACGTAAATCAAAGCATAAGATAGACAAAAAAACTATCATAGATGCTTTCGGAGAAATGGCAAAGTCCAAAAATATTGATAGGGACTTGCTTCAAGGTATTGTTGGAGAAACTTTATCGATGATAGTCCGTAAAAAATATGGGCAAGAAGCTGACTTCGAGATCATTGTCAATATGGAAAAAGGCGATATTGAGATATATTTAATGCGAGAAGTAGTCGAAGTCGTAGAAAATCAAGACACTCAAATATCCTTGGAAGAAGCTAATTTATATAGCGATGATAAATTGGAGATAGGCGATGAATTTATCGAAGAAATAACTTTAGATAATATCTCTGATAGCTTTGGGCGAAGGCTTATTTCTCTTGCATCGCAGAATCTCAATCAAAGGATTCGAGAAATAGAGAAAGATAATGTTTATGGCGAGTTTGCCACAAGGGTTGGCGAAATCATAGTTGGCGAAATTTATCAAATACGTCGCCACGATTTGCTTATTATGCATAATAAAGTGGAAATGCGGCTGCCACGAGAAGAGCAAATTCCAAATGAGCCATATCGCTATAAGAAAAATCAGACTATAAAAGCTATAATCAAGGAAGTAAAGCGGAGCGGAGCGGGCGGGCAGCCAGAGATAATCCTCTCGCGTGCTAACGACGAATTTTTAGAAAGGCTGTTCGAGATAGAAATACCAGAAATTTACGATGGTATCATACAAATCAAGGCAATTGCCCGCGATCCCGGCGAACGCTCTAAAGTTGCCGTAGCTTCTTTTGATGATAGAGTAGATCCAGTGGGCGCTTGCGTCGGTATGAAGGGGATACGCATACACTCAATAGTGCGAGAATTGAACAACGAAAATATTGATTTAATTGAATATTCTGAAAATCCGCAAGTGTTTATTATGAGGGCACTCGCGCCAGCTAAAATTAAAGATTTGCAAATTTCAAACGAAACCAAGACAGCCACTATACTCGTCGGTGAAGATCAAGTATCGCTTGCCATTGGTAAAAATGGGCAAAACGTCAGGCTCGCTTCTCAACTAACGGGATATAATTTGCAGCTCGTTAAAGAAGGCGGAGAAGATATTGATTTAACTGAATTTAGGGTGGAATTAGGCGACGAGATATTGGGCAAACTTAAAGATATGGGCGTCAATACAGCGAGAGAGTTCCTTGATGCCGACATCGATAAGCTATTAGAAATTGAAGAACTCAGCGGCGAAATGTTGCTTGAACTTCGCAGATTGATGCTGCTTGAATTTGAAGAGGAAGAAAAAGCCGAGATATTAGAAAAGCTATCGGTTACTTCTGGCGACGCAGTTGAAAATAATAATATTGAATAATGTGTCGGTCGCTAATATTAGGGCTGATACTCAAATTTTTGCATTAATGAAAAACGGTTGATATGGCTGAAGGCACCAAAATAAGATTAATTAAAATCGCTTCCGAAATTAATATCGGCAGGGAAACTATTGTTGAATATCTCAAGACCAAAGGGTACGACATCGACAATAAGCCGACCGCAACCTTGT
>JAKIZN010000093.1 GCA_022708005.1 Bacteroidota bacterium
AGCGAGCCTCTCACGAACTACCGGCATCGCCAAATTATAGTCAAAATACATCAAATAAAATTGCACAGGCGATGCAATCAATAGCAACACGAATGCCATCAGCAGCCAGCCATTTTGCTTTAACCGCGATTTATTTTTAAAAAATAAAACAAGCATCGAAATAAAAAACACTGAGTAGCCTATCGCAGTATATATCGCGAGATTTGCGAACAAATAAACATTTTGCATTTGAACTTGTGGCGAATAGTGCGATTTCAGAGATAGCACAGCTTCAGGGCTAAATAAATCGTATCCGATAGCCGTTCTTAATATTGAACCGCCGAACCATAGAGCAAATCCCAACAGCATTAGCGTCAAAGTGGTTTTTGTTATTTTATCAAAAATTATCATATAAATTGCTTAATATTGTATTGTAAATTTATGCAAAAATACAAAAAAAGAGAAATTTAATAGCACTTTAGAGAAAATTATGATTGAAAACTTCGCAAAATTCGATAGAGCAGACTTATCTGCAATTTTTGGCGAGCAAGCGTTGCTGAATATTAGCGATGCAAATGTCTGCGCAGGGATTTCGATAGATTCGCGAACAATTAAGCCAAACAATGCTTTTGTGGCTCTTGTCGGCGAAAAAATAGATGGGCATAGCAAAGTGATTGAAGCGCTTGACGCAGGCGCGGCTTTTGCAGTTATTTCGGAAACTTGGTATGCAGAAAATCAAGCAAAGCTAGCCGATAAGCCGATTATTATTGTAAAAGATACGCTCGTGGCTTTGGGCGATATGGCAAATTATTATCGCCATCAGTTCGATGCGACTGTTATTGCGGTGGCTGGCTCTAACGGAAAAACTACGACTAAAGATATGCTCGCTGCCGTCCTTTCAAAGAAATTCAATGTATTGAAGACGCACCATAACTTTAACAACCGTATAGGCGTGCCGCTCATGCTATTTTCGTTGAGCGATAGCGTGGAATTTGCCGTAATTGAAATTGGCACAAACGAGCCGGGAGAGGTATTTCTCTTGTCGGAGATGGTTGCTCCTGACGCTGGGCTGATAACTAATATCGGGCTTGAACATCTCGAAAAATTGATAGATCTTGATGGGGTGGAAATGGAGGAAACGAGTTTATTCGGTTATATGTATCGCAGAAATGGGCTATGCTTTATAAATAGTGATGACGAAAGGCTCGATAGATATGCTTCAATGCTTACAAAAAAATACACATATTCGTCTGAAAAGCAAGCTATGCTGCAAGCCGAAATAAAGGTAGATGATAAGCTCCGTCCGCATATTCATTTAAAGACAGAGGAATTGGAATTTGAGCTTAGCCCGAACTCTGTTGGTTTGGCTGCGGCTTATAATTCAATCGCCGCTGCTGCTGTGGGCTTAGCTTATGGCGTTGAAGCGAAGGATATTATTGCTGCTTTGGAAGAATTTAAAGCTGATGATTACATCGGTTATGCGAGAATGGCTCTGCAAAATGTAAACGGCTATCTTATTTTGAATGATTGCTATAATGCAAATCCATCATCTATGCTGATGTCGCTCAAAACTCTATCGCTGTTTCAAGGTAAGCCTAGAAGGGCTGCGGTTCTTGGCGATATGTTCGAGCTTGGCGATGCAGCCGAGCAATCACATAGAGACGTGCTTGAGTATGCTTCAGATGTTTGCGATGAAGTATTTGCAATTGGCTCCAATATGAAAATAGCGAGCGAGACTATTGCAAAACCTAACGTTAAGCATTTTGATAGCTTCGATAGCTTATCTATAGCGCTCAGCGGCAAGCAAAGCGATTATGCGATACTTTTGAAGGGGTCTCGCGGGATGAAAATGGAGACTTTATTAGGTAAATTGTAATCGATAGTTTGCAATTAAATTATCGGCAAAAGCGTTGCTGTATGGCATTCGGTTGCTGTTATTTGCCGATACGTCATTATTATCTTTATTTTCACAAAAAAAAATTGTATTTTGAAATTTTATATTGATGAACATTTGCAACAAACGTTAAGTCAAAATGAAGCCATTTAAGCTATTGATATTATTGATTTTGATTACTCTTTTGGGTATTGCGGCGGCTACTATATATATATATATGGTAACGTCATACAATATGCCGTCTTTGGAGCAGCTTGAGAATCCGCGACAAAACTTAGCAACGAGAATTTACAGTGCTGATGATGAACTATTGGATTTCTACTTTGTAGAGCGACGCGTGCCACTGACTTTTAATGACATACCTAAAGACTTCATTAACGCTCTTGTTTCCACAGAAGACCGTAAGTTTTGGAAACACTGGGGAATACATACTGGGCGAGTGTTTAATTCTTTTGTAAAAAATTTATTGCCCGGCGGCAGACGTGAGGGAGCTTCCACTCTAACTATGCAGCTTGCACGTAATTTATATTTGAATTTTGATGTAACGTTGGAAAGAAAAATCCGTGAAGCAGTTACTGCGACTCAAATTGAGAAAACTTACACAAAAGAGGAAATAATTGAATTATATACAAATACGGTTAATTTTGGTCGTGGCGCTTATGGGCTACAAGTTGCCGCTAAAGCCTACTTCGATAAAGAGCCGAAAGAGCTAACCACTGCGCAATGTGCATTTCTCGTTGGCTTGCTCAAAAAGCCGGAATACTACAACCGCAAGGAAAATTATGATGACGCTATTGCTCGGCGAAATCTTGTTATCAAACTAATGTATGATGAGGACTATATTAGCTCTGCCCAATTTGTTAGAGCAGTTGAAGAACCGCTGGAGTTTGCGGCGACTGCTGTAAGCAAAAACGTTTTGGGTGGCAATTCCAAATTAGGAATTTCGCCACATTTTGTGGAGATGCTAAGGCAGAATTTGAGCAAAGACAATAGATTAAGGGAATACGACTTATATCGCGATGGACTAGTAATTTATACGACAATCGATTCGCGAATCCAAAAATTGCTCAATCGGGCACTCGAAGAATATATGCCAGAAATACAAAGCTCTTTCGACAAAAATTGGTCTTGGGAGCGGCATAAAAATGTTTTGGATAACTTAGTATCAAAAGCTATAAGAAATAGGGCGGATTATCGCTCTGCCGACGAGAACAAAAAGAAAAATTTAGCCGATAGGCTAAAGTTCAATAAAAAATTTATTGATTCAGTAAAAAATTCAGCGGCAACCGTCCAAGTTGGCGTTGTAATATTAGATCCTGCGACGGGTGCAATACTTGCTATGGCGGGAGCGTCGCCAAAATTTATGCGTGAAAATCCAGATGCAAAATATTCTCTTAATCATGCGGCACAAATCAGGCGCCAACCCGGCTCCTCGTTTAAGCCGTTTGTTTATGCTTCTTCGCTGCTTAAAGGACTGACTCCCGAAAGCAGAATTGCCTGCGGTCCGTATAGTTATACGCTATCTACTGGCGAAGTATGGTCGCCACGCGGCTCTGGCTGCGACGATGGTGAATCGACTGTATCGCTAACATCTGGATTAACTCGCTCGATTAATACAGTTGCCGCAAGGCTTATAACCGAAGTTACATCGCCGTCAGATGTGGTTTCGCTTGCGAGGAAAATGGGCTTTCAATCGGATTTGAAAGCTGTTCCATCGCTATCATTGGGCGGTGGCGGCGAAGTTAGCCCAATTGAAATAACTTCTGCTTATGGAACTTTTGCATATAATGGAATGCACGTAGATCCTTATTATTACACAAGAATCGAATCCAATAAAGGCGAAATTATTGCTGATAAAAGCCAAGCCCGTAGCATCAATGATGTTTTTAGCAAGGAAATAGCACAGCAAATGACTTATATGATGCAAAGTGTTGTTAATTATGGGACAGCATCGCGGGTGAGGCAATTTCTAAAAGATGTCGATGCTGCTGGCAAAACAGGCACAACTAATAATGCAACAGATGCTTGGTTTATCGGCTATACTCCGCAGCTTGTGTGTGGAATATGGATGGGATTTGATGATAACAGCATAACGTTTGACTGTCTAGGCTCGGTTGGCTATGGCGGGCGCACCGCTGCTCCGCTGTGGGGCAAAATTATGAGCTTAATTTATGCTGACCCGCAAGTGCCATATAAACAAAGGAAGTTTATTTTTAATATAAAAGATTCAACTAATTCCGATGCAACTAACTGGAGACCATATAATTTAACGAATACGCAAAAGTCTTCCAACGATGCTCCGTTAGAGCCAAACAGCGCTCCGCCGCAAAGTAGCAAAGATGCTCCTATATTGCCACCATTACCCAAAAAGCAGAATGGGGGAGATTAGCAAGGGCAATATAGTTGGATTGCAGTATGCTTAATTTTACGGGTAACCCAAAATAACGTAATAGAAACTTTCCAATTGCCTATTTGCTGCTCTCCAGATGTCCTACACCTTCGAGGTGTAGGACATCTTAAAGTAAAATTGTAAAGAACCCAAAGGGTTCAAATGTTTGTAGTAAAGAATAATCGGCGATTTATACGACTCCGTAGGAGTCGCATTGGGTTATGCAATTTTATTTTCTACAAACATCAAATCCCTTCGGGATTAAAATAATTCCAAATAATGTAATAGAAACTTTCCAATTGCCTATTTGCTGCTCTCCAGATGTCCTACACCTTCGAGGTGTAGGACATCTTAAAAGCTAAGCTTTCCTTACGGATACGCATTCAGTTAGAGTTCCTGCTGCATTATTCGGGATAAATTGCTGCAAGTTGCTGGTAAAGCTAAACATACTCAATCGGATCTCTGTATCCAGATAGCGAGAAGCCTTTTAGTCTTAGCTTGCAGGATTCGCACTCGCCGCAGGCTTTATCTTCATTTTTATAGCAACTCCAAGTAAGTTGCAAAGGAACGTTAAGTTCCATACTTTTTTGAACAATCTGCATCTTTGAAAAATTGATGATTGGGGTAACAATTTTGATATTTGTGCTTGGCTTGGTGCCGAGATTTATCACCTGCTGCATCGCTTCAAAAAACGATGCTCTGCAATCTGGATAGCCGCTTGAATCATCTTCGACTGCTCCAATAAACAGCGCCCCTGCTTCGATTACTTCTGCCCAGCTCGCAGCTATACATAATATATTCGCATTGCGGAATGGGACGTAAGTATTAGGCACATTGGACTTATCAAAACTTGCCGGAGGCACTGGGATTGAGTTATCAGTAAGGCTTGAACCACCAATTTGACTGAAATATTTTACGTCAACCACAAGCCTATCTATAGCATTATAATAGTCGCATAATTGATTAAATGCCTGCAACTCACGAGCTTCCGTAAGCTGACCGTAATTCAAGTGTAGCCCTGCTATTTCATAACCTTGCTCGGCAGCTATGCCGGCGCACAATGCGGAATCCATGCCGCCACTCATTAAAACCACAGCTTTTTGTTTCACTTCGATTTTCTCCTATTGCTTAATTTTTCATTATTTGTTAATTTTCCGCTTGCTCCATCATTTTATTTCGCCATTCGTCGAAAAACATCATCAGTGCAGCTGTAGCTGGGATTGCCACAAGCAAGCCGACTAATCCAAATAAACCACTAAATATAAAAAGCGAAATAATCAACACGACAGGATGAACTCCCACTTGCTTGCCGATAATGTTCGGCTCAAGCAAATATGCGTTAATAAAATGTATGCTGGTAATACTTATTAAAATGACAAGTAAATGGCTGTAAAAATAGCCGTCATTGACTATAAGCACGGTCAGAGTGCCGATGGTAATGCTTAATATAGTGCCGAGATATGGAATAGGGTTGAACAGTCCAGCAAGAATACCAAGCACGATAGCATACGGAACTCCGAAAATGCTATAGCTCACAGATGCCCAAGTGCCAACTATTACCGCAGCAAGAGCTTGCCAGCCAATGTATTTCTTTAAAATGCCATTGACGCGCCTTAAATCGTGCAACAATTTTTGGTTTTTGGAGGATAGACTCGAACTTATATATTTTTTTAGTTTTTCAAAATCTTTCAATAAATAAAAAGCTATTATGGGGATTAAAATTGCATTCACTAATTGGGTGAGCAAAGCCGACAAATTATTCAAAAAAGCAAGTAAACTGCTGAATACTATAGAAATTATAGACTCTACTCGCGGCAGCAATTGTTCTTTAATTGAAGATTTAAGCGTTTCCTTTGGAATGCCCAACGACTCAACTTGGTCATAAAACGTATCGCTTTCCACGTATGTCCTTGCAGAATCAACATGTTTGGAAAGTCCAGTCAGGACTGTATTGAGTTGCTCGAACATTAGCGGAAATACAAACACAGCAATAGTTGTAACAATGCCGACTATAAGCAGTATTGCGATTAATGACGATAGCCAACGCGGCACTCCGCGTTTGCTTAATGCAGTAATCAGTGGGTCGAGCAGATAAGCCAAGAGAAACGCAAATACAAATGGTATTAGCGAAGCGCCTAAAATATCGAACAAACTATAAACGAAGAAAATAAGCAGCAACAGCGTAAACTTGTTTGCAAATTCGGACTTTTTTCTAAATGGAGAAATTAGAAAAATCGCTATAATTATCATTAGAATTGGGCTTTTGAGCAAATCTGTGTAATACAA
>JAKIZN010000094.1 GCA_022708005.1 Bacteroidota bacterium
CGTCAATATTCGGGCTGAAAAATCTGTTGAATAGAGTGATGCCCGCAATGCCAGTCTCGGACAGCCTTTTTATCATCAAAGCGACATTGGAGAAATAATAGCTAATTTTTAGCGAAATAGGCAGTTTTGTCGATGCTTTAATTTTTTCGACCACGTCAAAATATACCTTTTCATTTTGCTCGCTTGTATGATTAATGTCCGAAGGCATAACAAATAAATTCAGCTCGAGCGCATCGGCTCCAGCGTCTTCCACTCTTTTCGCAAAAACTGTCCAATCGTCTGCACTAACGCAATTTACGCTTGCTATGATTGGCACTGTCAATCGTTTTTTTGCTTCAGTAATCAAGGAAATATAAGACGATACGGAATCTTGCATCTCACCTAAGTCGAAAAAATCGTAAATTTCGGGATACATCGTTTGAGGGCGAGAAATTTCAGCTTGCGCCTTTTTCATTTCGGCGACGATTTCTTCTTCAAAAATTGACTTTAATACTATAGCACCAACGCCTTTGTTTTCAAGAGCTTGCAAGTCTTCAATTGAATGTGTAAGTCCAGAACTACCAGCTACAATTGGATTCTTAAGAGTTAAGCCTAAATACTTTGTTGTTAAATTTGACATTATTAACCCCTTAAATTATTAGAATGAAATTCGATAGTTATTGTATTAATGACGCTTGTTGTTTCTAAAAAGTGTTTTTTTATTAAAATATTAATTTTGTATAAGCCCTATTTGCGATGAAATACTATTTTAAAATAATGTAACAAAATTGTAACTAAAGCGTCATTATTTAAGTCATAGTTTATAGATTGATAGTAAATGAAAAGAATCTTGGTTTTATGTTTAGCATTTTCGCTATTTTTAATTGAAAATTTGCACGCTCAAGTGGCGGATAAAAGCGCTATAAAGTTAGCAAGAGTTAAGTATTCCGGCGGAGGAGATTGGTATAACGACCCATCTGCCGAAGTGAATTTACTTAAATACGTTAAGCAGCATACTAATATCAATGTAGACCCAATATACACTTATGTAGATTTAGCGAACGATAATTTATATATTTACCCGCTGATTTTTATAACAGGTCACGGCAATATAAATTTTTCGGAACGAGAAGCTACAAACTTACGAGCTTATTTAGAAAATGGCGGTTTCTTATACGTTGACGACGATTACGGATTAGACGAATACGTGCGAGCAGAGCTGAAAAAAGTATTTCCAAATGATGAATTTGTGGAGCTTCCGTTTAATCATAAAATTTATTCTGCTCATTTTAATTTTCCTAATGGGCTTCCTAAAATTCACGAGCATGATAATAAGCCGCCTCAGGGCTTTGGGTTATTTCACAATGGCAGAATGTGCGTGTTTTATACGTATGAAACAAATCCGAGCGATGGCTGGGCAGATCCAGAAGTGCATAACGACCCGCCACAAAAGCGAGAAACCGCGTTGCAAATTGGAACAAATATCATAGTTTACGCTTTAACAAATTAATCAAAATTAGGTATGAAAAACAAAGTATATTCTGAAATAATACATAAACTTCGATTAGCCAGAAGAAAAGAAAGCCAAATAATTTTGTTTACGGGATTGTTCAATGCTTTATCCGTTATTTCGCTTATAGTTTTTGCTGCGATAGCTATCGAGGCAATTGCTAATGGTGATGTTGTGTTTCGTGGTACTATAGCGGGATTTATTTTATTTTCTTCAATTATGCTTTTGGCATATTTTTTAGCTCCCGGGGTATCACGATTTTTATTGCCAAAGCGAAAGCCAAATTTAAACGTGATAGCGCTCAGAGTCGGAGAAAAATATCCAGACGTCAAAGATAGGCTTTGCAATGCCGTGCAAATATATAAGACAATTGATAGCCCTTCGGGAATGTCGGCTGAGCTTATAGAAGCGGCATTCAAGCAAATTACTGATTACTCAAAAGATAAAGATTTTAATGTCATACTTGAAACAAAGAAGTTTAAGCAATCAATTTTATTTTTTCTAATTTCAATTTCGATATTCCTTATTAGTTTGCTAACTCTGCCCAATACATTTGGTGCGTCGCTTGATAGGATAGTTCATTGGGATAAATCCTATCTGCCGCCGGCTCCGTTTACTATTTCGCTTGAAAAGGAGCAGCAAACCGTGATTCGTGGCAAGCCAGCCAACATCAGAGTTGTCGCAAAAGGCACGCCTCCAGATATGATTAAATTATTTATCAAAGAAGAGACGCAAAAAAACTACGATGAATACGTTTTGCGGCTCGATAGCGGCAATATATATAACTATGAAATTGCGGCAACCAAGACAAATGTTATATTTTATGCTGCAGCGGAATGGCTTAGCTCGAATTTGATTACAAATATTGGCAAAATTAAAGTTACAGATTTGCCGTTAATCCGCTCTATCAGCGGGAAAATATCCTACCCGAAATATACTGGAATTACTGCGAAGGAATTTGACGAGCAATCTGCCGATATATCTGCTTTGGCTGGCTCTAATGTGGAGCTATCGATACTTTCAAATAAAGAACTGAAATCGGCTCGAATTATAATCGAGAAAAATGTTTCGAGTATGGGCAATTTGAGCCTTGATTCTGTTCGGGTGGATACCGTATATGTGCAAATGAACGTGAAGAATAAGAGTGCTTACGGCTCTTTTCGATGCAATTTTAATGGTTCATATTCGATTGAACTAATAGATTTGGATATGCAAAAAAATATCGAACCGATAAAATATTCTGTTGTTAGCGGTCTGGACGCATATCCATCGGTGTCGCTTGTTTCGCCATCTATGAACGTCGAGCTTAGCAAAGATGCCATTTTGCCTATGCGAATAGCTATCAGCGACGATTACGGCTTCTCTGCATTGAAATTGCATTACAAGCTAATTGAGTCGAAGTATTCCTCGCCATATACGTCGTTCAGAACTATTAATATTCCTACGCTGAGCAGCAACAGCACATCTCAAGACGTGCCTTTTGTGTGGGATTTGAATAAAACGGCAATAACGCCAGAAGATAAATACGAGTTTTATGTGGAAGTCTTTGATAATGATATTGTTTCAGGTCCAAAATCGGCTCGAACGCAAACTATCACTTTGAGACTTCCCTCTACTGACGAAGTTATTAGGCAAACTGACGCTGTACACGAAAAAGCAGAGCGTGAGCTTCAAAAAATATTGAAAGAGTCCGAAACTTTGAAAAAAGATATGGAATCGCTCAACCGCGAGCTTATGAAGAAAAATAATCAGAAAGAATTGAGCTGGAAAGAGAAAAAAGCCGCGGAAGACATAATGAAAAAGCAAGCTGAGCTAAAAGAAAAGCTGAGCGAAGTATCAAAACAGTTAAGCGACGCCACTGAAAAATTGCAGCAAAATAATTTGCTCTCGCAAGAAACTTTGCAGAAGTATATGGAATTGCAAAAGTTAATGAGCGAAGTAAAGTCTCCCGAACTGGAACGAATGCAAAGGAGATTAGAGCAAGCTATGCAAAATATGGACCAAGATCAACTCAAAAAAGCTATGCAGGAAGTCAAATTCGACGAAGAGCGGTTCAAAAAAAGCATAGAGCGCACTATGAAAATACTAAAGCGAATACAAGCAGAGCAAAAAGCCGATGCGCTTGCCAAGCGCGCCGAAGAGTTAGAGCAGAGACAAAATGAATTGGACAAGCAGACACAGAACGCTAATCCTAACAACAAATCTAATCGCGATGAACTTGCGAATAAGCAAGAACAGATAAAAAATGAACTCAATGCTATAAATAAAGATTTGAAAGAATTGGAAAATTTGATGAAAGAAATAGGCGAAAATGAAATGCCCATGAACGCTCTTAAAGATGCCCAAGATGCTTTGGATTATAATGAAACAAGCCAAGATATGCAGGAATCAAGCCAGAGTATGCAGTCTGGCGATTTCAAAAAGTCATCGTCAAAACAAAAGAAAGCATCGAAAAAGCTAAGCCAATTTTCTCAAAAAATGAAAGATTTGAAAAAAGAAATGGACGACAAAGTTAATCGCGAAGCTATAAGGAAAATGCAAAAAGCCTTGCAAGATATGCTATCTACTTCAAAGCAACAGGAAGATTTGCGGGGCAAAACTCAGAAATCGGACTATAACTCCACCCAAGTGCCAGAATACGCTAAGCAGCAATCTGACAACTTTGAAAGCTTATCTAACATAGCAAATTCGCTATCCGAGCTATCCGAAAAATCCTTTGCGGTTACTCCTCAGATGGGTGCGGAAATTACTAACGCTTTGCAGAAAATGCAAGCATCAGTAGAATTTCTCGCAAATAGGCAAATGTCGCAATCGGCTCAAGCTCAACTCGAAGCTATGAAGTCAATGAACTCATCTATAAGCCAAATGCAATCGATGATAAGCCAAATGCAGAATCAGCAAAGCTCTTGCGACCAAGGCGGTGGCAGCGGTCAAGGGCAGGGACAAGGCTCGGCGAGTGCGATGGGATTTCAGCAAAGATTGCAGCAATTAGCCGCCGAACAGCAGGCAATTAACCAATCAATGCAGCAGCAAATGGCTGGCGGCAGCGAAGGTGGCTCGATGTCGCAAGAGCAGCGGGCTAATATGGGCAAGTTAGCGGATAAGCAAGGACGAGCTCAGAAATCTTTAGAAGAACTAGCAAAGGAACAAAAGGAATTGAGTGGAGGCGAAAAAATGGCACTCGGCGATTTGAACAAAATAGCACAAGAAATGCAAGAAGTGGCGCAAGACATTCGCTCGGGCAATATTACGCCAGAAACTAAACGCAAGCAGGAGCGGATATTATCACGATTGCTTGACGCACAGAAGTCTCTGCACGACAGAGATTTTGAGTCAAAGCGGCAGGCTCAATCAGGCAAAGATGTTTCAAGGCAAAGCCCCAATGCGCTCGATTTTGATTCGTTTATCAATAAAAATCAAGCTTTGCAAGATTTGCTTAACAATACAAAGCGAAGCTACACCAAAGATTATGAAAATCTTATTCGCAAATACTTCGAAGCGCTCCGAGAAAGCAACAAATCTATGCAATAGCGGGCGAGCAGTATTATTAATGATAAGGAAGGCAAAACATAAATTCGCCTTCCTTTTTATTTGGGTTTAAGTTTTGCAAAACAAGCTGCCCGATTGCTGAGGCAGCTTGCTTTTTTAGTAGTTGTGGCTATTAATAATTATCGATTTGAGCTCTTTGCAATTTATCTGAATAATCCACATACACAGTTTTCCACTCTGTGAATATATCAAACACTGTCCAGCCACCCTCACGATGCCCATTGCCAGTGCCCTTAACTCCACCGAATGGCATGTGTGCTTCGGCGCCAATAGTAGGAGCATTGATATAGGTAATTCCGGCTTCTATATCGCGAATTGCTTGGAAAGCGGAATTTACGTTGCGAGTGTAAATCGACGAAGATAAGCCATATTCTACTGAATTTTGCATTTCGATTGCTTCTTCAAGCGATTCTGCTTTTGCTACTGCAAGCACAGGACCGAAAATTTCTTCTTGGAATATCGTGTGATTAGGCTTAACGTCAGCTATAATAGTAGGCTGGAAGAACGAACCTTTAGCTAAATCGCCTTCGGTTGCCCGCTCGCCACCGCAGATTAATCGCCCGCCGTCTTCTAAAGCTCTTTTGACATAATTTGCGCAGTTTTGTAAGGATTTTTCGTGAATAACAGGACCCACATCTGTCCCTTTGATTAGCCCATCGCCCAACTTCAATTTTACTGTTCTTTCTTTTAGCATATCAATTACTTTTTCATACACATCTTTATGGACAATCAAGCGAGAAGTAGCGGTGCATCGCTGCCCAGTTGTGCCGAAAGCTCCCCATAGCACGCCTTCGATGGCAAGATCCAAATTAGCATCGTCCATCACTATTTGGGCATTTTTGCCACCCATTTCAAGCGATACTTTTTTGTTCATTCTTCCGCCGACTTCACCAATTTTGCAGCCTACGTCAGTTGAGCCTGTAAATCCAACTACTTTCACATCAGGATGTTCGACTATCAAATTGCCCATGCTGCCAACTCCAGTGAGTAAGTTAAATACACCTTTTGGAAATCCAGCTTCTTCCATAATTTCGGCAAAAATAATGCCTGAATGTGGGGATTCTTTTGAAGGCTTGAACACTACAGTATTGCCAGCAGCAATAGCAGGCAGTATTTTCCACGAAGGAACAGCAATTGGGAAATTCCAAGCTGTGATAATCCCGCACACGCCAATAGGAGTGCGGAAAGTCATATTCATTTTATTATCCATTTCGCTTGGAGCTGTGTAGCCAAACAAGCGGCGTGTCTCGCTAGCTGAATAATAAGCAGTATCAATAGCTTCTTGTACGTCGCCTTCGGTTTCAAATGTTGGCTTGCCCATTTCGCGAGTCATAATTCTTGCCAGCTCTTCTTTGCGTCTGGTGAATATATCGCCTGCTTTACGCAATAAATCGCCACGCTTCGGCGCAGGCACAAGCCTCCATTTCTTAAAGGCTTCTTTTGCAGCCGCAACTGCCCTATCTACATCTT
>JAKIZN010000095.1 GCA_022708005.1 Bacteroidota bacterium
GTTTCTGCTTTTTCTATTCTTGTGTTTCTGCTTGTTCCAGAGTATATAAGCGGAAGTTCCACGTTTTTCAAAGCAGTAGCGCGTGGCAACAAATTAAAAGTTTGGAATACAAAGCCAATTTCTCTATTGCGAATTTCTGCAAGCTCGTTGTCGCTCATAGAATTTACATCTTCAGTTTTGAAGTTATATTTGCCTGATGTTGGAGTATCCAAGCATCCAACAATGTTCATAAGAGTAGATTTGCCCGAGCCAGACGGTCCCATAATAGCAACGTATTCATTACGGTTGATTTTAAGTGAAACATCTCGCAGGGCGAAAACATTCTCTTCGCCCATTTTATAAATTTTTGATATATGCTCTATTTCAATTATCAGTTCTTTGCCTTCCATTTTTCACCTATTTTGCTTTATTACTTTTTAGGTGCTTTTAGGGAGTCAACTCTAACTTTCGCCCCGTCGCTGAGCAGTTTGCTCACAGCTTGGTAGCTGCCCGATATGATTTTCTGCCCTTGCTTTAGCCCCGAGACTATTTCGATAAATCCTTTGTCGCTAATGCCTGTTTCGACTGTTACCATTTTTGCAGTTCCGTTTTCGATAGTAAATACAACAGATGGCGGGCGCTTAGCGCCAAATTCTTTTTTGCCATTGTCGTCGGACTCATCTGCCTTGTGCTGTTCGTCTCCAAATGGCTTTGTTTCTCTCACTGTAACCGCTTGCAAAGGCACAGAAGGCACATTATAATGCGACGCTGTTTGTATTTCCACGTTGCAGCTCATGCCCGGGCGTAGTCTTGGATCTTGCTCAAGCAATCTAACTTTTACCGAAAAGTTAGTTACTTGATCTTGTGTGCCGAGTGAACTTGTTTTTGCGGAATGTCCAATTTCGATAACTTTGCCCTTAAATATTTTATCTGGAATAGCATCAATTTCGATTAGAGTGGTATCGCCTTTTTTCACAAGGACAATGTCATTTTCGTCGACATCTACCACAGCATTCATTATCGATAAGTCCGAAACTCGCATCATTTCAGTGCCCATCATCATTTCAGTACCCACAACTTTTTCGCCGAGTTCCACAGAAAGAGCTGTTACTATACCGCTAATCGGCGAAAATATAGATGTTCGCGCTATACTTCTTTCGTATTGCCGTAAAGTTGCTTTTGCTTGTTCGACGCGTGAAATTGCGGCTTTGTGCGAAGCGAATGCTGTTTCGTAAGCAGATTTCGACATATCAAATTCTTGTTTAGAAATGAATTTTTTTGCGTATAGTTCTTTGGCTCGCTCAAAGTCATTGGAAGCTCTTTCCTTTTCGGCAAGCCGAGCATCTACATCGATTTTTGCGCTTTCGACTGATGCTCTTACTTGCTCAAGCTGGGTTTCGACAATATCCGGATTAATCCGTGCGAGCAGTTGCTTTAATTTCACTGTGTCGCCTTCTTTAACTCCAAGAAATATGACTTCACCGGAAGTTTGCGAAGATATTTTAACTTCCGTTTCTGGCTCAATTTTACCGACTGCCGAGACGGTCTGAGTTATCGTTCTAAGTTCTACATTAGAAACTAAGACGTTGATATGCTTACCATTGCCTCCGAAAAACATTGCCGCAAGAATTGCTATTAGCACTAAAGCAATAATTAGGCTGATAATCAAAGGCTTTTTGCTACTTCTCTTCTTTCCCATGTGTCAATCCGAATATTCTTAAATAAATTTATTTAGTCTGATTAGGCGGCTTTCAGCTCGTCTCTAAAATACACTGCCGTATGGGCTATTCTATCGTGCAAGGCTTGGCGCCTTACCGATAAAGTCATAAAACAACCGAAAAATATCACAAGCGACAGCATAGTCCCAATGGTATTAAAAGCATGAATTGTCGTAATGATAGCTATAAGAGCAAATACAATGCTGATATTTTTGGTAATGCATCTAATAATAAGGGACTTCATCTTAGCTCGCCTGCGGTCTTCGTTGCCGATTCTTATGCCCAGCACAATTTTTCCTAATGTAGCGGCAAAAAATATTTCCATAGAATAATAAATAATACCAACTGCAATTTGCAATGGTGCAATTCTGCTAACCAATTCTTCGATTTGCAAATTAAACTCTTCTGGCGACTCGCCTATGGTAGTCCAATCAATTGATACAACAGTGTCCATAATACCAAAAAATTGCATAGCAAAAAGAAGCAATATCGCTATGAATATCGCATCTAATATAGCAGCGCCAAGCCGTCTGCCAAACCCTACCCGAAATTCTTCAGGTGGCGCAGATTGGACGTAATTCGGCATAATGTTTAGCAATCTTTCTTGCTCGTTCTCTGGTGATTGGTTAAAATCATTCATAAAAGTAGCCTCCTAAAGTTTATATTTTATGCTATTCAGCTAAATTGCCCATAGAATACTTTAAATCATTTTTTGCTCGCACATAAGAATAGACGGAGCTAATTTGATTTATTTGTGCGGTGATAAGTTGCGTATTAGCTTGAATTAAATCATTAATTGTTGCTGCCCCAACTTGTAGCCTTTCTTGAGTGCTTTTGTAGTTCTCTTGTGCCGAAAATACAGTTTTCTCAGAAATCTCCACTTGCTTCTCGGCAGCCTGCAAATTTAGATATGCAATTTGCACGCTCGCCCTAATATTTTGCTCAACTTTTAGCAATTCAACATTTTTTTGCTCTAAAGCTAATTTACCGCTCTGCACCTGCGCATCGACAGCGAAATTGCTAAAAATAGGCACATTCAAACTTAATCCAAAGTAAATATTGCTTTTGTCAAATCCTTCTAAATTATTATTATTCCAAGACCAAAAGGAGTTCGCAGTTAGCACGGGATAATAATTAGACTTAGAAATTTCTAATGAATATTGCGATGCTTCATACCGCAATTTCGCGGCTTTATAGTCCATTCTATTATCTAACGCTTTGGCTACAGCATTTGGAAAACTACCAACTTCTTCGCGATAAGAATGAACTTCGTTCATATCGAGCGTAGCTGGAATATCGGCAACGTTGAACTCTACGTTCATATCTGGGCTCAGCCCCATTATTGTTAGTAATCTTGCCTTAGCTGTATTATAATCATTTTCGGAGCTAATTAGGTCAATTTCTTTATTTCCCAAATCTGCCTCCTGCGAATAAACTGCCGTTACTGGCAGCACTCCCGCTTCGTATTTAGCGTTAATTCGCTCAAGTTCGGCTTTGCCAAGCTCTAAATTTTCGCGTCTAATTCGCACAATTTGGTGGCTTCTAACCACATTTATATATTCATTATAAGCATCGAGATAGACTGTTTGCAACATTTGCTCTAACGACAAGTTAGATGACTCTAAATTCTTTTGGGCGCGGGAGTAATTCGCCTCTCTGCCAAAGCCATCGAATAGTGTGAGATTAGCGCCCAATCTCATATTATATGAGTTCAAAAGGTCGGTGGGTATATCATTGGAATTTGTCAGTTGCCTCTGATAGCCAGACGAAAGCGATATTCCCGGTAGATATTGCCCGAACGCATTTTTTAAATCTGCTTTTGAATATTCTACATTAGCATTATTGATTCTCAAATCATAATTATTCTTCAGGGAAATCCTCAAAACTTCTTGCAAACTATAAACTTTATAAGTATTATCAGGTTGCGACATCAGCCCTTGCGAGAGCAATACAGCTAAAAACAATATTGCAAATATCTTTTTAATCATCAAAGCCTCTTTTTGGAAACCACAGTAATTTTTTTACGTAAAATTAACAATTTAGTTGCAAAATCCTTGCATATTCCAACTTTTTTTTGCAATTTTATATCAGATAAATTTGTCTGATAAAGAGAAGTTATGAGAAAAATAGTAAAAATTAGCAAATTTTTGCACAAGTGGATAGGCTTACTGTTTATTATCTATATTATTTATATGAGCATTACTGGGATTATCCTCAGTCACCCAGAGTTCTTTTCTGAAATAGACGTACCGCAAAGTCTCACCCCGCATCAATACGATTTTTATAATTGGAACAGAAGTGCGCTTATTTCCATTGTAAAAAGCGACTCAAGCGAGTACATTTATGGATATAACGGAATTTATGAAATAAGCAGTGGCAGCAAGCAAGCAAAAAGCATTATGCACGCTCCGTTCCCGTCGAGCGCTTGGAATATGAAGACGAGAACGGCAATAGCAGCCGAAATTGGCGGCAAGAAAAAATTAATAGCAGGCACTTTCGACGGAATTTACTCTTACGACATTCAAACTAAGCGTTGGGAAAAGCATAAAATCGACGGAGAATCAAAAAAAATGACAAAAATCCTTGATGTCAGGGATTCAATTTTTGCATTCTCAGAATCCGAAATGTATGTATCTGCAAAAGATGCCTTGAACTTCAAGGCAGTGCGATTAGAAAAAGCCGAAGACGACAATACATTTTCGTTGATGGACTACTTTTTTGACCTTCATAATGGGCGATTTTTGGGGCAATTTGGCGTTATATTATACGATATTGTCGGCATCATAGCGATATTCCTATCGGTTTCTGCATTCTATATGTGGTATTATCCAAAGCGTAGGAAAAAAGCCAGTAAGAAAAAATTGACGCACAGCATAAAAGAATTGAAAATCTTCAAAATGTTCAATAAATACCATTTGAAGTTTGGTATATGGACTTTTGTGATATTGGCAATATGGTCTTTGACGGGTATTTTTATGCGCCCGCCGCTGATAATGTTTATACTATCGGAAAAAGTATCTAATACATATCACGTCGGCATTAGCAGGGATAGCGATTTTTCGGAGAAATTGCGAAATGTCTTGTATTATCCTAATGCGGATATTTTTGTCTTCGACACAAAAGATGGAGTATACGCTCAGCAAGAGCCACATAGCAACAAGCTATCGGAAACATATTTGCCAATTCCAATTTTTGCAATGGGGGCAACTGTTTTTGATACTGATATTGATGGTAATTTGCTGATTGGCTCATTCGCTGGGCTTTTTGAAATAAATGGCGAAACCGGCAGAATAAGCGACGTAACTTCGGGCAATTCCACATCGGGCATAGGCAGACCGTCGGAAAATCTTGTAACGGGATACTTTGTAGATGATGATGGAGTGAAATATATTACATCGCACTATGCGGGATTGATAGCGCTGAATGGGTATGCAAATCCAAAGTATGAAATGCCTAAGGAAATAGCTGATAATTTAAAGCTTTCGCTCTGGAATTATGCGTTCGAGCTGCACAATGGGCGGTTTTTCGCTGATTGGATAGGGGAGATTTATATTTTAATTGTGCCGCTCAGTGGGATATTATTCCTATTGTTAATTTTCAGTGGCGTATTGGATTGGATATGGCGCAAGCGAAGAAAAATCTCGGCTAAATTCAAGTAATTTTGCTATTTTTGAATTAGTAAAATTTCTTGGTGCAAAAATGTCTTATATTAGAATATTGCTAATAGCCGCGATAACAATACTCGATACATTGAAAGCTGTGTTTGAAATTACTTTTATCAAGCGACCAAAGTTCTATCAAACAGCTAAGCGATGGGCTAAAAAAGTATTGCGAATATCTGGAATAAAGCTAAAACTTGAAGGCTTGGAGAACATTGACATTAACGAAACTTATGTTTTTGTCTCCAACCATTCAAGTTTGTATGATATTCCCGTTTTGCAGGCGAGTTTGCCAGTAAATTTTAGAATAATCTATAAAAAAGAATTAGAAAAAATACCTGTGTTCGGATGGGGATTGAAGAAATCGCCCTATATCGGTATTGTAAGGGAAGACCCGCGGCTATCTATGAAAAGCATAGAAGCAGCCATCGAAAGCATCAAAATGGGCGACTCTGTGCTAATTTATCCCGAAGGCACAAGGACTCCAGACGGCAATTTGCAAGAATTTAAGCGTGGGGCATTTATGCTTGCAGGCAAGAGCGGCAAGCCGATTGTCCCTATTGCTATAATTGGCACATTTCCAATATTGGCAAATGGAATTGGCGGAATTAAGCCCGCAGAAGTTATTGTAAAAATAGGCGAACCTATTTATTACACCATTGGCAGCAAAAAAGATGAACTCGATTTGATGCAACTTGTTCACGAGAAAATATCGCAGTTGCTAAAATAATTTTGCGACGGGGCTGCAAAGCGGCGGATAATAAAGTAAAATAATTCATTAGGAACTATAACTGACTGCGTACCCGTAAGGAAATATTTGGCTTTAAGATGTCCTACACCTCGAAGGTGTAGGACATCTGGAGAACATCGAATAGACAATGGAAAAGTTCTTCTGCATTATTTTGGAATTAAAGTAAAAGGCTGAAAATATGACTGAAACTTTTGCAGACAAAGTTATACGCTTCAATCATCAATTAAGCTACACGGGACTGCTTCCTGCTGGCTTCCGCGTGCTAAATCCTTTTGAGAGCAATCAGGAAGTTTTGGCTGTGATGCAAGAATTTTATCGCAAGTACTATGATGATTTGGAGCAGCGAAAATTTATAATTGGCATTAATCCAGGTCGCCACGGTGCTGGCAC
>JAKIZN010000096.1 GCA_022708005.1 Bacteroidota bacterium
TATACCAGAAATGCTTGCTTGGATTGAAAAATGGATGGCTGAAAAAGGCTATAAGTCAATCGAAGAATTTAGAGGAAAATTAAGTCAAGCCAATACTATGGATCCTGCTGCTTACGAAAGGGCTCAATTTATGAAACATTTCGCGGGCAAGCATAGCGTCAAAATGTAATTTGAAGCGTACTTTTATTATCAAAAAAGGGCTGCCTGATTATTAGGCAGCCTTTTTTTATAGGGGGTAGGCAACTTATTCTACTCTAAAGGAATGAAGATTGCTTTGCTTGCCGCGATTTACTTGCTTTTGCTATAATGCGAAAGACAAATCGAGCAATCGCGAACAGAAGAATAAGCCCAATCAATATTCTGCCAAACGATAGAGTAGGTGGATAGACATCTATTGTGCCATCTGGATTTTCGACATAATGCGGCTGCGAATAGTAAAATGCTGGATGGAATGGAAACAGCCATAGCGCCGAAGTATGCCCCATCATATAGCCAGTCATCAGCCCGCTTGAATATCCACCGTAATGGTGCATATTATAAACTTGGCTTGCCCCGCTTGAATTTTTGCCAACTGTTTGCTGCACCTTTCTCGGTGTGCCATATTTAGCTTTTGCCTGTTGGCTTGTCATACGAGTGCCGCCAAAGCTGGTTCTGCTTTTAGGGGACTGATTAGAAAAAGATTTTCCGCGACCTTTTTGTACTAATGAAGGTCTACTTCTAAAACTTCTAAAGCCTCCAAAACTGCCTCCACGTCTTGCTTCTGCAATATCTGGCATTGTGATAGCCATAACGGAAAATAATAAAAATACTAAGCCAAGTAGCCTCGTCGTTCTGATTTTGCCTTTCATCAAAAAATTGCCTCCATGTCTAAAGTGCCATCTTCATTTCTAAAAGTTATTTCTGCCCTAAATTCTGGAATATTCGGTATTTGCATCTTATTGCCAAAGATTTTTCTAATGCCAGATTTATTTTCTGCTCCCTTCAAATGTATAAAAATGCTCACTACTCCCTCCATTACTTCCTCGCCAATTATGATAATTGTATTGTCGATATTGCCATCGCTTTCTACCGTTAGCGTTATTAGCTCTATTGCGTCTTCTTCGGTAAAAGACGGGCTAACTGTTTTGATAGCCGTTAGCTGCTCGGTAAAGATTTGCTTGGTATAGACTTGCTTATCAGTTCCTTCATATTGGAGAATCGCATCAAAAGAGCCTTCCTCGTCTAAATTCAAGAAAACTTCTTTGATGCCACTCAACTGCTCGCCATTAAAGTAAATAGCTGTTTTTTCTATTCTGCCGTTGCTTTCTATGGAAAATGTAGCCACAATTTTTCCGAATAAATTTTTACATTTTACAAAAATAAGCTAAACTCAGTAAATAATCAATTTTTATAATCGTTCTAAATGTTTTATTTACTATTTTTTGGAAATAACATGGCAGTTCTGAATAAAAGGTTTGAAACGAAGGCTACGTCGCAAGAAATGAAAACGTATATTTCGACGAAACTTTTGCCTAATCCAGCTCTTTCATCTATGCTTGATCAAGCTGTATGGGATGGTAATATCTTACGAATCGATAGCAAGTTAGGAAAAGGCACTATCACTTTATCGGACTATCTTGTAGTTGTTTATTTTGAGTTTTCACTTTTTGGCTCAGTTGCTAAAAAAGCTATAGAAGCGTCGTTAGACAATGAATTTAAACAACTTGGCAAGTAAGTAATGGAATTTGGCTCAAGCAAAAGTCCAAGTTTAGTATCAATTTTAATAAAAATACTAATTGTAGTTATAATTTATGATGCAGCACAAGTTGCAGCCGCTTACTTTTTTTTTGACAGAAGCTCGCTGCAATTTTTGCTGATACTGATAGCCTCCCAATTCCTATTTTTCTTAGCTCCCACTGCGTATATAGTCAATTTAGAAAAGAATAGCATATCCGATACTTTTCGGCTGAAAAGTCAAGTTCCAATTGCAAGTTATGCTTGGGCGGTGCTTGGGCTTATTGGGCTTGAAATGTTTACTTCTGGCTTTGTATCGGTGCAAATAGCGATAATGCCCGATTTTATTTCCGACTTTGTAAAGGCGAGTTATCACGGATACGTTAATAAATTTATTAAAATTATGGGTAGCCCCAGTCCGCTCAACATTGCGCTATCTGTTATTGCACTCGCACTGACCCCTGCAATTTGTGAAGAGTTGATATTTCGCGGCTATCTCCAAAAATCACTCGAAAGGATTATCAGCGCAAGAAGTAGCATCGTTATTAGCTCTGTAATTTTTGCCGCGATACATTTTAACATAGAGCTATTTGTTCCGCTTTTCGTAGCTGGGGGGCTGTTGGGCTATTTTGCCAATGTTACAGGCAGCATATATCCATCAATTTTGATACACTTCCTGCTGAACGCCTCATCTGTTTTGATGTATCACTTCAATAAAGAATCTGTGCTGGAATTGACCACTAAGCAGAGCGTTCCGACGCTATCAGCCATTGGATATTTGCTTACTCTGCTTATAGGCTCATTTTTGATTATTTTTTCTATATTAAGATTAATGAAAAGCCAAGCTATCGAGCCAAGCAAGACGTTATGATGAAATAATTATCAATTACCAATATTTTTCCACACTTTCGTTTAAAAATTTAGATTAAAATTATTAAAATTGGAGCTGTGATGAACCCATATTTTAATGCGCTTGTGAGCGATTATATTTCAGAGAAAGAAGTCAAAAAGTCGATTGAGCAAAGAACTATTGATTCTTTGCCTCCAAATGATGCTTTGATAGAAGTCCATTATTCTGCATTGAATTACAAAGATACGCTATCCGCTAATGGTCATAGGGGTATCACTCGCAACTATCCGCATACGCCCGGCATTGATGCTGCTGGAGTGATTGCCGAATGCTCGTCGGGGAAATTCAAAGAAGGCGATGAAGTGCTGGTTACTGGATATGATTTAGGAATGAATACTTCGGGCGGCTTTGCCGAATATATTCGCGTGCCTTCGGAATGGGTAGTGCCTTTGCCAAGCGGTATATCTCCAAAAGAAGCAATGATTTACGGCACTGCTGGCTTTACCGCTGCCACTGCAATATTAGAGTTTCAAGAAAATGGGATTAAGCCCGAATCGGGAAAAGTTCTTGTCAATGGAGCAACTGGCGGAGTAGGCACTATGGCTATTGCTATGCTTGCCAAGTTGGGCTACGAAGTAACGGCTGCAAGCGGGAAGCCAGAGCAAACGGATTATCTAAAAAAATTAGGTGCAGCAGAGGTCATACACCGAAATGAAATTTACGACGAAACACGCAAGCCATTGCTCGCAAAGCGCTGGATAGCCGCATTGGACAACGTCGGTGGCAACACTTTATCTACGCTGCTCCGCTCCATGTCAGAAAATGGGGTTGTGTGCAACTGCGGGATGGTGGAATCTACTGAATTTTCGGTTAATGTATTTCCCTTTATACTTCGTGCCGTTCGGCTTATAGGCATAGCTTCTGCTGATACTGCTATGCAACGGCGACTTGAAATTTGGAGTAAAATATTTGGCGAATACCGTTTAGGCAAGTATAATTTTAACATTAAAGAAGTTGCGCTAAACGATATTATAGCCGAAATAGATAAAATGGCTAAGGGCAAGCAAGTGGGAAGAATTTTAGTGAAAATAAAGTAATATTATGAGCTGATAAATATATTGATGTCATAGATTTGTAACTAAAATATTTTTCTAATTTATACGAATAAACTTAATATTCATTAACATTTTAGTTGGAGCAAGAAAATGAAAGTGAAAGACATACTAGCAGCAAAAGGACCGCAAGTATTCACTATTGGGGAAAATGCTTCATTGAAGCAAGCTATTGACTTACTTGCAAATAACAATATTGGAGCATTGCTTGTTCTTGCCGATGACGGCAAAATCTCTGGCATAATATCCGAGCGGGACATCATTAGAGTAAGTTCGCAGGATTTGGCTAGCATTCCTAATAAGATAGTTAGCGACGTTATGACGAAGCAAGTAATTTTTGTTGAGCCGGACGACGAATTGGAGTATGTCGAATCCACTATGGTTCAAAATAGGATTAGGCATTTGCCTGTAATCCACGATAGCCGCCTTGTAGGGCTAATTTCTATTGGGGATACCGTAAAATCTTCGCTCAAAGATGCTCGGTCGCAAAATAAATATTTATTAGAGTATATTGGTGGCGCCGTCAGATAGAGGTCGTCAATCAAAATTTTGCAATTATATACACAAGCAACTGCCCGCGAAGGCAGTTGCGGCTCTTTAATCCAAATAATGCATTAGGAACTCTAACTGAATACGTATCCGTAAGGAAATATTTGGCTTTAAGATGGGGGCTGTATCATAAGGTTTCTAACGCATTATTTGGAATTATTTTAATCCCGAAGGGATTTGATGTTTGTAGAAAATAAGATTGTATAACCTAATGCGACTCCTACGGAGTCGTATAAATTGCCGATTATTCATTACTACAAACATTTGAACCCTTTGGGTTCGTTATAATTTGGCTTTAAGATGTCGGGGCTGTCCCATAAGTGCCGGGAGACTACATTTTATGTCATGTTGAACGAAGTGAAACATCCATATATATCAATGACTAACAAAAGAAGGTGGATTCTTCACTTTGTTCAGAATGACACTTTTGAGACAGCTCCAGTTCTTTAATTATCTTAGCCTAAATGTAAATGGAATAATGCCTACCATATCGATGTCCTCTTTGAGTGGATTAAATCGCCACTGTCTGAGCGCATCGATGGCTGCTTTCTCGAGCTTTGGGTCGGCTTTTTGCAATGGGATTATCGCTCCGACTGTCCCGTCTGGTCTGACGGTAAATCTAATTCGGATTTGAGCAGAAGTATTAACTCCCGGTGGGAAAACGGGTATTTTCTTTGATATGACCACTCTATTGCCACCGCCGCCCCATTCAATATCGCCAAATCCTTCGCCTTTGCCAGGTCCCGTGCCGCGACTGCCAAGCCCAGTACCCCAATCATCGCCATCGGGCGTGCCGACATTTTTGCTGCTTGAGCCAGATTCATTGCTGTGCTTTTCGGAAGATGAAAGCTCGCTTTTGGCAATTAAATTTGAAGATTCAGCTGGATCATTCGATACGACAGTCTTAGAAATAGTCGTTTTTGCTGCGATTTCAGCATCGTGCAGTTCGCTTTTAGGCAATTGACCTTTGTGGGCTGCGCCTTCTTTAGACAAATTGCCTTTGCTCATTCCAGTTCCATCGCCAACTCCAAAATTTAGTATTTCAAGCGGCACAGTGTTAGGTATAAAATAGCGAGCTTCCACGCGTGGGTCGCGGATTAGATTTAGTGCTAATATAAGCAATAAAGTTAGCGGTATGCCAATAGCTAAGCCTTTGGCAGTGTTTGCATGCCAAGGCAACTTAAATTCAAACGTCTGCTTCTCTTCTTTGTATGAAGCATTATACATCGCTTTATCCCCCCAATGATGCTATTTTATTCTATCTATCCACGATTGAGAAAATCCGTATTTCATTGCAACTGACCTTGCTTCTTCGCGGCTAGAGAAAAATCCAAATCGCACTCTATACCAAATTTGATCTCTTATTTTCTGAGTTGAAATATAAATATTTTGTATTGATTTCGCTGCAAGTTGATTCTGCCATAATTCCGCATCTTCTGGCGAAAGAGTTGAGTAAACTTGCACTGTATAAACTTCTTCGCTTGTAGTCTGGATTTTTTTAGCTTTAGGCGCCGCTTCAGCTAAATCGCTCGGCTGCCGCGGAACTTTTGGCTCTTTAACTTTGCGATGTGGCTTTGTTTCGTTTGGCGATTTTCTTTCCCTACTGACTTTTGCTTTCGGCTCTGCTGCAGGCTTTGGCACTTTACTTTTAGCTTTTTGGGCGATTTCTGCCGCTTTTGCCTTAACGCTTTCTGACGGCAATTTGTCAGGTGCTTTCTTAACTTCTTCTTTCTTAACTTCTTCTTTTCTAATTTCTTCCTTTTGAACTTCTGCCTTTTTAGGTTCTTCATTACTTTGGGCAAGACTTTTTTCCTTCGCTTGCTTAGCCGCGACTTTCTTCTTTTCTTTGCTATCTTGGTTATCTTCTTTTTTGAAGAACTCTGTAATGAAGTCAGTGCCATATTTATTATAAGCGTAATAGCCACCAATTCCAATGGCAGCCACTAATATAAAAATAGCCGCATATTTCATTAACTTTAATATTGGAAAAGGCTTAGCTTTCTGCTCTTTTTCTTCTTTTTTTGCTTTTTTCTCCTGTTTTAACTCTTCTTTTCGCTCTTTTTCCTTTTCTTTTTCTATCCGTTTTTGCTCTTTTTTCTCCGCTGCCTCTATGCGGCGTTTGTCAATTTCCTCTTGCTTGCTGGGCGAGAGTTCCTTTTCTTTTTTCTTTTCTTTAGGTGATTTTTGTTTTTTGCTATCTAACACAGCATTTACTT
>JAKIZN010000097.1 GCA_022708005.1 Bacteroidota bacterium
TATCTTGCAGACAATAGTTTTTTGCAATACGAAATATCAAATTTTGCTTTAGAGGGTTACCATTCTCGGCACAATCAAAAATATTGGACTTCGCAAGATGTTATAGCTTTTGGTCCGTCGGCTGTAGGACTTGCTTCTGGGGTGCGTTATAAAAATTACTCGGATTTGAAAGAATATATAACTTTGCTCGGGCAAAATGAATTGCCGAATGAATATACAGAAAATCTCGATAGAAAATTGCAGCTAACGGAGCATATCTTTTTGTCATTGCGCTCCAGCGGGCTGAATTTGGAGCAACTCAATAGCAAATTTGGCATAAATTTGCTCGCGATTGCACCTGTAGAAATTAGTCAAATTTTAAATGCTGCTTATGCGTCAATAAGCAATGGCACTTTAAAACTTAGCCCAAAGGGATATTACATTTGTGATGAAATTACTTTGAAAATTTTAAAAATAATCGAAGATTTTGCTGATGTTTAAGCTATTTGATAGATATGTATTAAGGGCACATATAGCACCATTCCTATTTGGATTTTGCACGGTAATATTTTTATTCCTGATGCAATTTCTAATGAAATTTTTGGATAAATTAGTTGGCAAAGGGATAGACGAATGGGTAATATTGCAACTCATTGTTTTCAATATAGCTTGGATGGTTGTGCTTGCGGCGCCGATGGGTGTGCTTTTTTCTACTCTAATGGCTTTTGGTAATTTATCATCAAATCACGAAGTAACAATCATTAAAGCGAGCGGCGGTAGCTTGATTAGAATGATGCTGCCTTCGATAATAGCGGGAGCTGTGCTTAGCTATGTGCTTTTCTGGTTTAATGACCAAGTGCTGCCGGAGACTAATTTGCAGGCGAAGACTTTGATGGGCGATATTTCGCGGACAAAGCCAACTTTTGCCCTTGAGCCCGGGCAATTTTCTACTGAAATGGAAGGGTATACTATCTTATCTCGTCAAGTCGATTCTGCATCTGGGCTGCTGCGTGGGGTTACTATATATGATATGTCGGGAGTGTCGTCGCGAAATATTATATCAGCGGATTCTGGCACTCTCAATTTCTCGGCAGATTATTCAAAAATGATATTAAAGCTAAAGCATGGGGAAATTCATCAGCTAATTGCGGGCAGAGTGGATAACTATAAAGTGATAGATTTCAACGACTATGAAATCACCATGAATGCGAGCGGCTTCAATTTCCAGCGCTCCGACTTGGACGGAACTTCACGCGGCGACCGCGAAATGAAAATTGCAGATATGCAGAAAATTGTTGATGAATCAATGAGTTACTCCAAGCAGGCGGCAGATAGAAAAAATAGCGTACTGAAGTCGCATTACGATTACGTGCTATACGACAAGGTTGAAGACATAGTCGGAGCTAAAGAGGCTGTTTCGACAGATTATTCTTATGGCGATTCCAGCAAAGCTTCCAAGCTCGCGAGAATTTCGCAAAGGCTTAATTTTTTGAAAAATTCTATGCTGTCCGACGCTTACCAAGAGCGAGATTATAAGCTCCGCGCCACCCAATACGAAGTTGAGATTCATAAGAAATATGCTATTCCATTCGCCTGCTTTATTTTTATATTCGTCGGCTGCCCGCTTGGAGTTATCACGCGGAGGGGGAACTTTGGTGCGAGTGCTGCTATTAGTTTGGGATTCTATATATTTTATTGGGCATGCCTTATTGGCGGTGAAAAGCTTGCAGATAGGGGGATTATAGACCCAATGCTAAGTATGTGGGCTGGAAATATCATTATCGGCGTATTGGGCATAATTCTCACATTGAAAATCAACTATGAATCGTTAGAATTTTTGAAAATTACAAGATGGGCTAAAAAGAGTTGACGAACTCAAATAATTTGTCTTTCAGATGGGGCTGTCTTATATGGTAATAGGTGAGAGCATTCGCTGTTCTTCAGATGTCCTACACCTTCGAGGTGTAGGACATCTGAAGAACAGCGAATAGACAATGGAAAGACTTCTAATGCATTATTTGAATTTATATCACATTTGCAAAATTTTCTCATTGATAGCTTTATAGATTTTTTTTCTCAACTGTAGTACCTACTCCACTACCACATTCATTGTGGCGATTACCTGCTGTTCGGTGGCAAGGCTGATTATGTAGCTGCCACGTGCTAAATGAGCCAGTGAGATGATTCGCTGTGAGGAAGTTTGCTGTACTCGGCTGCCGCGTATGTCACTTATTATCACAGTATGGTCGATTATGTAGGCGTCGTCGATTATTAGATTGTTGCCATCTTGACGCATTATCATCGTAATTATATCTTTTACGCCCGTTTGTAGCTCGCCCGCAAAATCTAAGCCCGTGGTATCTTTTTGTAATGTAAATGTGCGTTGCGAAGGGTGAAATATGTAGTGAGCACTCGTTGGGACTAGGCTATAGCTGTCTCCAGACATTATCGGTGAAAATATGTATTTACCCTGCTCATCGCTTGTTGCGGCTATGGCTCCCATATTTACAGTTATGCCGGAGAGTGGCTGCTTGCTCGTGCTGTCGTATATTGTGCCGCTTATCGAATACATTGGCTTATAGGCTGTGAATACGTTGAATGTATCCTGTAGCAAACGGTTGGAACGCTTGGGTGGATGAAACAAGTATTCTTCGCTGATAGGCTCGAATACATAAAATATATGCGATTCCAAATCAGGGAATGTGAATATGCCATTCTCGTCTGTTATGCTCTCCAGTTCGTTTAGCTTTACTTTTATGCCTTGTACCGGTTGATGGTCTAATGTATCTAATATCTTTCCGCTTAATGTGTAGTATTTTAAGTTTTGAGTAGCTGTAAAGTTCACTCCACAGCTGTCATCTGTTAATGCTAGTTCTATGCTGTCAGGGCTGAATATGTAGGGGCGATATGAATCTAAGAATTTTTTAACATCCAAATCCAAATACTTATTCAAAACTTTTACAATATGCTTGCCTGCGGGCAGCCTTGTGAACTTGTAGTAGCCGAGTGAATCTGTCATCGTTAGTCTTAAGCCAATCGCTACGGGTACTAACGGTATGCCTGCTCCGTTGTGTGTTACCCTGCCACATATCGTTATCGTATCGCTTTGCTTAGGTGCTAAGTTGTCCTCTGTCAGCTTAAATATTTGACCACTAAATCCATATACATAAGGTGTTGTTCCAGCGTAATTGACATAGAACACAGCTGGTTGAAGAGATATTATATCTGGTATGTTGTTTTCATATATCCAAGTCTCGCCACCATCGTAGGTATATACTATTTTCCCAAATTGACCTGTCGCTATGCCGTTTAGGCTATCTTTGAAATCTATGCTTTGTAGTCCAAATGGGGGCAAGTCGCCACGCTTTAAGCCAAATTTTCTATCATCCCCATACATATCTAATACACATCGCCAATTCCTTCCGCCGTCTGTTGTTTTATATATCATATCATGCCCGGAACCTCCGCTTATTCCATAACCTTTTCCTACTAAATAATAGGTATTCTCATTTATTACCTTTATAAAGTATATGCCTAACATCCCCTTTTCAAGTCTGTCTATTGTATGGATTTCATTTTCTAATGTGTTTATATTCAATCGCAAAAAATAATATTCAAAATTAGGATTAGTTAAGTAGCTTGGTACCCGATCAAGAACTATAGCTCCTATGATTGTATCATTTATAAATTGACGGCTTACGCTTCTTCCAGGATACGAAAATCTATACTCTCCGGGTAAATCGTAATAATTCATTGTCTCCCAATTGTCTTTTGTTATTGCTAATGTTTTGCCATAGCCTACCCCGGCTACTCCTATTTTATTTGTTAACATATTAATTATATATATTACTGCGTCCGGAAAGATGCTTTTTACATTGAAGTTTAATCCACCATCACTTGAATGGTAGATATAACCTCTTGGATGATTAAATGAGACATATACATTTAATTCGTCTGGCGTGCTTAAATAATCTATAGATTCAGTATTATATGAATAAACATCAAAATCTTCGCCTTTCTTTAATAAATCCCAACTCTTCCATTGGTTGTTTGTTTTTTGTAAATAATTATATGCAACCTGAGAACTTATTAAGAAAATAGTGTTTGTATCTACAACAGTGACTGAACTTAATGAACTATTTACCTTAGTAACAAACTCCCACTTGTTCTGTGAGAACAAGTGGGGAGCTGTCATTAGTACTAGCAGGATTATGAATACTTTTTTCATTGCTTTACCTTACTATTATATACTTTTCAGTTTTAATTATAATGCCGTCTTTTACAAATGTAATGACATAAACGCCAGATATTAACGACGATGTATTTAAAGATAATTGATTCTCTCCTTTATTGAGCGGAATTTGCTTTTCAACTAATAAATTCCCTTGAATACTATTTATTGAAACCTTAAAGTTGTTTGTAAATTCCTGAGAATCAGCGTTGATTATTAAATAATCGTTGTTTTGGAGTACTTTAATAGTAACTCCATAGCTTAGCTCGTTAATTATCAATTTATCTTCGTTGTCTGATTTCTTTCCATAGAATGCATTGTCATTTATTGCCTCAAGCCAATCGCAACGATTTATACATTGCATAGTGCTTGGTAAGTAATAAATTAAAGCTCCATTGTATTCAATTCCATTAGGATAATGGACATAACCAGTTTGTTGTTGGTTGCATGTATCCAAATTAATAGTTGAATTAATCGTTGTAATTGAAACCCCGTTGATTCCTATTGAATCAATCCTACAAACTTTTAACCTTATAGAACAACAGTCAGTAGTGTCGCAAGGTTTATATACAGTTGCTCCGCCATCGAGGCTTGAGAAAACATTTGGATCTTTGTATGAAATCCAACAAGATGTATGAAGAACACGCCATATATCCGAACAAAGTGGAGGGTCATTTGGTTCAAAACCCATTCTATTTTCAAGTATAATTTTTTTCAGAAGTTTTTTATACATTTCACTTGCAGGCATAACGCAGCAAGCAGGTAAGGAATTGCCATTGGGGGTGAATGCAAAAAATTTAAGTACCTGTATCTCTTGAAGCCAATTATTTGGATCGCATGTGTTATTTCTCCATTTATACTCAACATAGATTTTGCAATCAGGGCAATCGCTGAAATCTAAAGTCGTAAGCTCATCATTCCACATTTGGTTGCAGCCATTATCACAAGGAGAATTGCTTGTTAGCTCGTTTGGACAGTCTAATGTTTTGATAATTAAGCAGTAGGTAGTATCGGATTGGTTTTTGTACAATCTAAATGTATCAGTTACTGAAGTACCTTTAGCAATACATCTGGTATAGCTATTTAGAGAACCATCAGGATAAACTGTCAATTTAAAATTGTGCTTATTTAAATTACCGTTTACTTTGTAATATTTATAACAATTTAAGCTATCTGGAATGTTTAATTTTGCTGAGAATGAACAGTATCCCGGAGGGCATGCAGTTGAATTTTCAATTTTAATTATTTCCAATAAGCCGTACAAACTTGAAGAATCAGGGCATGAACACAAGCAATCTTCAACCGGAATATCTAATGATGCGCAGTTAGCTCCTCCTGATACAAAGTTGGCAATAACATTTGTTATTTGAGGATTATCGCAAACTTTATATTCAAAAGAATATTTGCCATTAACAAAATCCTTTGTAACGTTTGCTATATCTTTCAGCATAATTGGAGAATCAACAGAAGTAAAAAAGCTCATATTGTCCATAGTGTTTTTTACAGCAGGGTTGTCTGCAGAGCAAGGATTGAAGTTCAAATCAATTTTGTAGTAGCAGCAACTATCTTTAGAACCCAGCTTAGTATAAGCAGCCGAAAGCCCCAGCAAATCGCAAGAAGGGGGGATAGGAATATTTATATATAAATTCCAGCAATCATCAACATTAATGACATTTCCATAATCATCGTAGAAAGCAACTTTTATAGGAAGTTCATTTAGGCCTAACGATTGAAAATAAAGCATATCGCATTTTGACATACAGAAATCAATTGGGAAAGAAATTGGCTTATTGTCAAAGAATGATATTCTTACCCCTTTGGGCATATAATATGGGCTAAAATCTGTTTCCCGTATACCATCTATTACAACACATAAAGAGTCTTCTATTGAATAACTCACGAAATCCGTAATTTCAAAATCACAATGTATTTCTGTGCTGTCAGGATATTCATAAGAATAGAACCTAGATGGGCATTTTAAAGCGTTGTCTATTGAAGGCATCCATCGAATATTGATGATAGCACTCTTTCCTTCAAAGTTGTACGAAACCGAGTCAGTTAAAAACTGTGAAGATATGTTTGGAGTATCTATATAATTTAATCCAAAACTAGTAACTCCTTCTGAAATGTAGCAACGATCAAAAATCCTGAACTTATCAAAGGTTTTTGCGTTGCCATCTCCATCTTCAATGTGTAGAAGTACATCATGAAAAGTTTTACCTA
>JAKIZN010000098.1 GCA_022708005.1 Bacteroidota bacterium
TTGTTGGTAAGCCCATTAAATTTGTTGGAACTGGCGAAAAACTTGATGCTCTCGAGCCATTCCACCCAGAAAGAATTGCATCTCGCATTATCGGTATGGGCGATATTTTAACTTTGGTCGAAAAAGCCGAACAGGAATTTGACCAAAAAGAAGCTGAAGCACTCGAAGAAAAAATCAAGAAAAATCAGTTTACTTTCGATGACTTTTTAGCTCAACTGAAGACCATAAAAAAAATGGGTTCGATACGAGACTTGCTCGGTATGATACCCGGTATGGACAAGGCGATGAAAAACATCAACATCGATGATAATGCTTTTTCTAAAGTAGAAGCAATTATATACTCGATGACTCCAAAAGAGCGCTCTACTCCAAAAATCATTAATGGCTCTCGCAGAATCCGCATTGCTAAAGGCAGTGGCACAACAGTGCAAGACGTTAATAAACTTTTAAAGCAATTTGATGAAATGCAAAAGCTTATGAAAAGCGTCGCTTTGGGCAAACGCTCAAAGTTTTTGCCTAATATGCCATTCGGATTCGGTGCTCAGAAGAGATAGTATTTTTTGAAAAATTATTTATTTATAAAATAGGAACACTATAATGGTTAAATTAAGATTAAGAAGAAAAGGAAGAATCCATCATCCAGTATATGATATAGTGGCTGTTGATGGAAGAAGCCGCCGCGACGGTGCTTTTCTTGAAAGATTGGGCTATTATGACCCACATGCAAATTCAAAGACAATCAAACTGAACCACGAAAGAGCAGTTTATTGGCTAAATGTTGGCGCTCAGCCTACTAATGTTGTAAGATTATTGCTTAGCTACGACGGCGTATTGCTACGCCGCGCTTTGATGTTCAAAGGCAAGAGCGAAGAAGAAATCGGCGTTGAAATTGAGAAGCATCGCAAAGTTGCAGCCGATAGATACAAACGCCGCAAAGAGTTAAGAGTTCGCCGCAGAGAAAATAAAATAAAAGCAGAACTCGAAGCAAAAGCTAAAGCCGAGAAAGAAGCTGAAGAAGCAAAAGCCGCTGAAGCTGCTGCTGCGGCAGAGGCGCCAGCCGAAGTATAAATCAATATACTTTCATGTTTACAAAGGGCTGCTTGTGGTTATAAACGGGCAGCCCTTAATATTTATAAAAACAGTTTGGTTAGATTAAATATTTTAGCTAATTTAGTTGTTTAGTATTTTATATACTATATTAATTTTTTCTTAACGTATATTTGTGTTATTTCATGAAGGATCTACATCGTGATTGCTGAACTATCAACAGAACAAAAACGCAGTATTTGGGAGCGTCAAAATGGTATGTGTGCCTTGACAGGTAAAAAATTTGAGACTTTTGACGAAACGCTCGAAGCAGACTATTTACTAATTAGCCCCGATAGCCCACACGAAATTGATAATTCCGTGCTGGTCATCAAGTCGGGCGAACTAAGCCCTGTTAAAAGAACTTCGCCAGATGGAAAAGTTTTTTTAAGAAAGTACCTTTTGCCATATTCTAATCTTCCGAACTATACTAATGAAGAGTTTTTATCCGAAATAGGAATAGACGTCAATAGCGTAGCGGAACTATCAAAGACCAACAAGAATTGGAAAGATTTGAAAAATTCTATTAGAGAGCTAACCCAATTGCTAAATAATCATCCCGCACCGCCCGAAGAAAAGAAAGAGCTAACCGATAAGCTCAATTCTGCTTTGGAAACTGTTATCTCTCGCAATAAGGAAGAATTAGAAAAAACAAAGGCTGAACAATCAGAGTCTTATGAAAAAATTAAAGTTGTGGTCGCAGACGCAATTCAATTTGCATCGGAAACAGATAACTTTAAGCTTGGCAGAGAAAAACTTATCGCCGCTCAAAATGAATACCGCAAGGCAACGCTTGCAAGAGAGCATGCCGAAGAGCTATTGCAAAAGCTAAATAATGCTATCGAAGAGCTAAATAAACGTTCTATCGAAGAACGTGAAAATTATGAGATGGAATGTTCGGAAAATTTCCATTTGCTGAAGGCAAAGGTAGAGACAACAGTTGAAAAAGCTAATAAAGCTACCCACTTCAAGACTGCGCGCCAAAGTTTGATAGATTTGCAAACTGAAATTAAAGATAAAAAGTTGAAACGTAATCAAAGGGAAGAGCTATACCGAGTTATTCGTGAATGTTTCGACGGCGTCAATCAAAGGCAACAGCAAGAACGTCAAGTAACAGACGCTGAGTATGATGAAAACTACACAAAAATTAAAAAGGTAGTCGATGAAGCCGTTTCTTTTGCTGCCAACGTTACTGATAATTTCAAAGAAGCGAAAGAAACTTTAATCGCGGCTCAAGCTGCCATTAAAGCCGTAAGTTTAAGAAGAAGCCAGAAAGATGAGCTATTTGCCGATATTCGCCGAATCTTTGAAATTGTAAACGAGCGGCAAAGCGCTGATAAAGAAGTTTATGACAAAGAAGCAGACGAAAACTACTCAAAACTTTCCGCAAAGGTCGAAGAGGCATTTGTATATCTAAATAACACAAGCGATTTCCGCTTACTACGCGAAAATATTATTGGTATACAAAGCGAAGTTAGAATATTGAAGCTAAAGCGCGACCAAAGGCGAGAGTTGCTCGATAAGATTCAAAGCGCTTTTGCTATTATCGATAAGCTCAAAAACGACTATTTTGAAAAGAGAAAGCAAGAGCGAACAGTTAAATTAAATGAAATACTCAACAATTTGCAGATGAAAGTAGAGCGTTTAGAAGAATCTTTGGCTGCTGACAAATCTTCATTAGAGAGTTTGCAAAACACTGAAGAAAAAAATGACGAAATTAACGAAAAAATTCAGCAAATTGAAGCGAGAATAAAAGAAAAACTTGAAAAAATCGAGGAAACCAAAAAGCGTTTCGAAGAAATTGAAAAAGAGCGCGACGAGATAAAATAAAAATCTTGTGTGGGCAAGGGAGAGCGTCCCTTGCCCATACGTGTGCTTATAAATAGCCTATCTAATTTATTGCTTTGCTTATTTTGGCACGCAATGAGTGGATTTGTGCGAGTATTAAATTTGGCGGAATGCCCGCTGCCCACTCTCATTCTCTTGGGAAATCCCCTATAACACTTCCGCCATTTTTAGGAGCGATTATGATGTATGTTACGCGACAAGTGAAATTTTCAGCAGGACATCGGCTGCATAACCCACTGCTTTCTGATGAAGAAAACGTGTCGATTTTCGATAAATGTAATAACCCAAATGGGCATGGACACAACTACATATTAGAGGTAACCCTTTCTGGTGAAATTAATCCATCTACAGGGTATGTCTATGATTTAAAAAAACTTAAAACAATCATTTACGATGAAATTGTTGATAAGGTTGACCATAAAAATCTCAATACTGATGTAGAGTTTTTGAAAGGCATTAATCCGACAGTTGAAAATCTTGCTGTTGCCATTTGGAACTTGCTTGCAAACAAGTTTGATGAAGCTAAATTATATAAAATAAAAATATTTGAGACAGACACAAGTTTTGTCGAGTATTATGGAGAATAAAGATGAGCAAAGAAATAGTGCCCAAACCCGATGATAAAATTATAAAACCTAAAAGAGATATTCAAAAGAAAAACTTATCAAGTGAAGAAGTTCAAGTATTTAATAAATTTAATGCTTACGGATATGAGCTTTTTGACTCAAACGGTAATATGCCAATTTCAGATGATGAAAGGCAAACAATGCTGCTACAGCTCGAAGAAAAATTTAAGGAAGTGCTTGATATTTTAAGAATTTCAAGAAATGATCCAAATGCTACAGCCACTCCACGGCGAATGGCGAAAATGTTCGTAAATGAACTGCTTTCTGGAAGATTCACTAATCCGCCTACATTAACTGTTTTTCCTAACCGTAAGAAAGTAGATAACTTAGTGATTAGCAAAGGTATCGAAGTTATGTCGCTTTGTTCGCACCACTGGTTGCCTATAAGCGGACACTGCACAGTTGCTTATATCCCGGGGGATTTTGTTATTGGCATTTCGAAAATATCGAGAATAGTAGAGTGGTTTTCGCGGCGAGCGCAAATCCAAGAAGAGCTTGGCGAGCAAATTGCTGATTATCTTGAAGAATTGATAAAGCCCAAAGCTCTGGGGGTAGTTATCAAAGCTCGGCATTATTGTATGATAGCACGCGGCGTCAGAGGCTCGGAAGAGCAATCGATTATGACTACTTCCGTTATGCGCGGCTTACTTATGGAAGAAGAAAGCCTTAGGAACGAATTTGTGAGCTTAATTTTATAATGGATGCTCTCAAAAAAGATATTGAGAAATTCTATAAATCGAAGTATAAACTTGTTGCTGGCATAGACGAAGCGGGGCGTGGAGCGTTGGCAGGTCCGGTGGTAGCTGCTGCCGTCATACTTCCAAATGACAATACTTTTGAGAATATTGGGCTCACAGATTCCAAAAAGCTATCTGAGAAAAAACGCGAAGAGCTATATAAGTTTATCACAGAAAACGCCGTAGATTATGGGATAGGGATAGTGGATAACGCCGAGATTGACAAGATAAATATTCTTAAAGCAACTATGAAGGCAATGAGCTATTCTATTGATAATATGAAACTTAAGCCAGATTATTTAATAATAGATGGTAACTACTTTAATAATAATACTATTAGCTTTTCAACTATTGTTCAAGGAGATTTGCTATGTCCTTCAATATCAGCGGCTTCCATTATTGCAAAGGTTACGCGAGATAGTATTATGAAGAAAATAGCAGAAAACGAGTTCCCACAGTATGATTTTGCAAAAAACAAAGGATATGGTGTTAAGAAACATTTTCAAATGATTGATAAATATGGAACTTGTATTTATCACAGGAAAACATTTTTAAGTAAACATTTTAATATACTTGAAAATCAGCTATTTAAATAATTTTACTTGATATTAAATGAAATTTTTAACTAATAGAAAATATTGTAAACTGCATCGTTTAATTAATAATAAATTTCAAATGAAAACAAAACTTTTAATATTGCTGGTACTGCTGCTAATTGTTGCGTCTTGCGATGATAATTCTCCAGCGACTCCCTCGAATATTGTCGTGCCTAATGAATGGTCGCGTGAAGTAAAAATTGACTCAGTGCAAACTGCAAATAGGCTTTATTGCACAATTGATAACAAGCAATACATTATTGGCGTGCTTGACCTGTTCGTTTATGAAACAGAAAAAAATTCTGAGTTAACTAATCAGGCGGAACGAGCTGGAATATCGGAAGATTCGGCGCTGGCAATAGGGCAGAGGGCGTTTATATTTGCTAAAGAGCTGCTTATTAATAAAGTAGTTACAATTCAGAGAGATGCTTCTGCTAATAATTCTTTGCCTACTGGCGAGCTGTTGAGAAAAGTTATTGTTGATGGCAAACTTTACGATTCGCTGATGAAAGCTAATAATTTAGCTGCCACCCGAAAGCCACAGCCAGACGATAGCACGCTATGGGTCAAGGTTAGATACGTTTATGACGGCGATACATTCGATTATAAATACGACGGCAATGTTTTAAAAGTCCGAATTTTAGACATTGATTGCTATGAAACGCAGATAAATGAAAGGCTTGAATCGCAAGCAGCCCGAAACAAAATTTCTGTAGATTCCGCTTTGAGCCTTGGGCTCGCGGCTAAGGCTTTCGCGACTCAACTGCTAAAAGATAAAACTGTTTTGCTAATGCGTTCAGAAACTGCTCCGAACAAAGACGTTTACGATAGATATTTGAGATATGTCAGGGTTAATGGTATGAGCTATGATTCGCTTATAAAAAGTATGGGCTATGATGCAAAATATAGTCAATAAATTCTCTCATTACACAAAAATCACTTCAGACATTATATGTTTTGAAATCTGAGGCTTAAGTGTTGCCAAAAGTGCCATATCGACTTTTCTATTTAATCTAGAATTTAGCAATTCTTCTATTTCTATTAAATCGAATAAAGTAACTTCAGAATTTGGTTCAAAATCAATTAAAATATCTATATCGCTGTCCTCTTTAAAATCATTTCTTGAAAAAGAGCCAAACAAGCCGATTTTAGAAACACCGAGCTTAGCAATTTCCTTTTTTTCTTGCTGCAAGATATTTACAATTGTTTCCTTATTCATCGTATTCTCAATGAGTTAAAAAAATTGAACGTTCTATTCTTTTTAATATTGCATAATTTCAAAAGATAGCCAATGTGCCGCTACTTTTCATAAAAGCATTGATATACTTAAAAATCTACCTATTACACCATAATATTTCCTAACGCCATGGTCGCCCAAACCTGATTCTTTATCTCGTTCTTTGCCTAAACAGGAGAGTCGGGGGAGACCGCTATTGCAAAAATCATCTGCAAGCAGGTAGTTCTTATGAAATATTAGTAGTTTGTCTGCGCTCAAGTGCTTCATTTATTAAAACTTTAACAAATGATTGGTAC
>JAKIZN010000099.1 GCA_022708005.1 Bacteroidota bacterium
GTAGTGTATAAAATTAGCGATATAGCGAACTTGCAACGCTAAATATTATGGTTGTAATATGGAAAAAATAAGAGTTTTGATAGTAGACGATTCTATCTTTATGAGAAAGACTCTGTCGAAAATTATTAATAGTGAAAAAATTGAAGTTATTGATACTGCGGCAAATGGGGAAGATGCAATAGAAAAAATCAAGGCGTTGGATCCCGATGTAGTTACATTAGATATTGAAATGCCAATAATGAACGGCATCGAAGCGCTGCGGGTCATTATGGCGGAGCATCCACTGCCTGTAATAATGGTTAGCACACTAACCAGCGACGGAGCAGAAGCTACTATTGAAGCAATTGGTGCAGTTGATTTTGTTACGAAAAAATCTATTCATACCGAGATGTACTCTTTGCAAGATGAAATTGTCGATAAAATCTTGCAAGTGGGGAATGACAAGCAGTTGCGGCAATCAATGCGGCGACGTGCTTTAATACTTCAGAAGCGTAAAGAGCTTGGCGAGACAAAAGATATATCGGAAACTGATAGCTTAGCTACAAAGCTCGCCGAAAAGGCAAGAGCAAGAAGGGCTATAACCAGCACCGTATCGCTCGGTAAGCGACCACGCAGCACGGACATACAAGTTTTAACTATCGGTATTTCGACTGGTGGTCCAGTTGCTCTGCTTGAGCTATTTAAACGGCTGCCGGGCAATATACCTGTGCCAATATTAGTAGTGCAGCACATGCCGCCATATTTCACCAAATCGTTGGCTACAAGGCTGAACGGCTTATCGCAGTTGCAAATCAAAGAAGCCGAAGATGGCGAAAAGGTAATGCCCGGCTGCGTATATTTTGCTCCCGGTGGGCGGCAATTGACAATAAATAAAAGGCACTTACTCGTCGTATCCGATGAACCAAAAGATGAACTTTATAAACCATCGGTCAACGTGCTGGTAAATTCCATTGTAGATGTTTATGGAAAGCACACTGTTGGAGTGATTATGACGGGCATGGGGCACGATGGTCGCGACAGCTTCCGCAAGTTGAAATATGCTGGTGGATATGTAATTTCTCAAGATATAGATAGTTGCGTTGTGGCTGGTATGCCGCGCTCTGTGATAGAAGCTGGGCTTGCCGATGAAATATATCCGCTGAATGATATGGCTGGAGCTATCGCATCGCTATTTGGCTTGACTACTGTTGATTAGGCATAATTTTTGCTAATTATTTCTCTGAAACTTATTATTATGGTAGAGGCTATTTTTTGAGCGACTCAGACTATATTAATCCATTTGACGAAGTCTTTGATGAAAAGGACGTTGTCAATCGTGATAAACCTTTTGAAGATTTTGGAACTAGTGAGCAGTCCAAAAAAGACGCTCCGATAGATCCAAGATTGATGGCGGATATTATCAGCGATGGCGAAAATTTTAGCGTAAGAGAGATACCGTCAGATGACGATGATGAAGTTTTTGGCTTGATAAAAAAAGAGGAAATAGATAGCGGTAAGTTCTTAGTGGAGGAAGTAGAAGATTTTCAAGGTAAAGAAACAGATGACGCAGATGAAAGTGAAATCGACGATTTAAGCATTAGCCATATAGGCGACGAATTGCAAGAGCCAGAAGAAAGCGAGATAGCCCATTCCAATGATAGCAAAGAAATTACGCCGAAGACTCAAGAAGAAAGCAGTGAGGTGGCGAAACGTCCCGAAGAAGAAATTGAAGAATATTTGCGAGCAAATTTCAAAGATTTTATATCACTCCCCAAAATATCAGGCAGCTTGGTTAAAAGCTACGAAAATAACTTGCTATCGCGAACGGAAGTATCAAATACTGGCAAAACAGTTGAGATTTCTGATAGTGCGGCGAGCACTACTGACCCATCGCACAAAACTTCTGTAATTATCAATCGTGATAACGGCGGAGAAATTGAATCTATAGAAGTGGTATGCAAATGCGGTGAAAGGACACTGATAACTTTTGACTATGGCTCTAGCAAAGATTATGACAACGAGCTTACAGAAGTGGTGGATAGCCCAATCGAAAAAATACCATTTGAGGACTTGCAGCAAGAGAGCGAAAATATTATGATACTTGATCCAGACCTTATTCTGCCCAAACACAAAAATGATGAAATCGATGATTCCTCCGATGAGCAGTTCGATGGCGACGAAGAAGATGATGACTACGACTACTACGATGATGAAGATGGCGACGAAGAAGATGATGACTACGACTACTACGATGATGAAGATGGCGACGAAGAAGATGGAGATGATTATTACGACGATGAGGATTAAATTTCTATATCAGTAAGCAAATGAATCTCTTCCAAAATGGAACTAACTTTTATACAAACTGCGATACTTCCCGAAAACACAATCGCTCTGCCCTTATTATGAACTTCATTGGTGATGCTTTCCGCCTTGGCAAGCGAGCAAGAAATCGCCTTCATAACTTGAGCAATCACTTCGTCGAAAGTGTGCCAATCGTCGTTATATAAAATTACTTTGGAAATCGTTGTAACGCTATCGGCAACTTCTGCTTTCTGTTCCAATTCCATATATGTGCTGCTAAAAATTTCCATTTTCAGTAGAAAAATACTAATAAGACTAATCGCAAATTTACAAAAAAAAATCGAAAAAGAAAAGCTGGGCTAATTTATTTATTCCAAATAATGCAATAGAAACTCTACTTGACTGGGTCTTTAGACAAGTGAGCAAACGCTATCGGGCAAGGTGGCATACCACCTTGTCTGTCCGTGTTCCCCCAGATGTCCTACACCTTCGAGGTGTAGGACATCTTAAAATCTAATCTTTTCTTACGGATGCGCAGTCAGTTAGAATCCCTCAAGAATTGTTTGGATTTATTTATCGCTCAACTAATACTTATCACGCTAATTCGTCGTAATATTCTATTGTTCAGTAAAAAAGTAGGAAAAATGAGTAATTACGGAAATTTTGGGATGAGACGCTTCGGGCTATTTCCACCAGTTTTGAAAGCGTTAATGGTTACCAATGTGGTAGTATTTTTAGTGCAATATTTTATGCTTTCAATTTTTCATGTTGGCGGAATATCGCTCGAAAGGTTATTTATGCACTACTTCGCATTGCAGCCGATATACGACGGCACTGGAATAATGGCAACTACATCATTTTACCCATGGCAATTAATCACATATCAATTTATGCACGCTGGCTTTTGGCATATATTTTTCAATATGTTTATGCTGTGGATGTTCGGCTCTGAACTTGAAGAATTATGGGTGGCGGAAAATTTCTAACGTTTTATTTGCTATCAGGCATTGGGGCTGGGCTAGCGCAACTCTTTATTAGTCCGATGCTTGGAACTGTTGCACCGACAGTTGGCGCTTCGGGCGCCGTATATGGAATCCTTTTAGCTTTCGGGCTGACAAATCCAGATAGATCAATATTTATATTCCCATTCTTTATTCCAATTAAGGCAAAAATTTTTGTAGTGATAATGATAGCTATTGAGTTGATTTTCGGATTTTCCGTTGATGATCAAGTGGCAAGATTTGCGCATCTTGGCGGTGCGGCAACAGCTTTCTTGCTACTGCGCTATGGCGATAGATTAAAAATTTACCGCCCGCTTGAAAAATTAATTAAAAGAAGGCATTATCCGACACAAAATCCTTTTTATTCCAGTTCTTCGTTTTATCAGGCAACGCAAGAGCCACGCACATTTAGCTTTACAAGGAAACAAGAAGCAGAGCCGACTATTTACACGTCGCCGAGAGCGACAGAAAACAAAACCGTTCTAACCATAAACGGCGAGGAAATAACGCAATCTAAAATTGATGAAATATTAGATAAAATTTCTGCAAGTGGCTATCAAAGCCTAAGCGAAAAAGAAAAATACATTCTTATAGAGTTAAGCAAAAAAATATAAATGGAAAATACATCTTTCTTTCAAAGAAAACCAACGAAGCAAGTAAAAGTTGGGAATATTAAAATTGGCGGCGATGCTCCTATCTCTGTCCAAACGATGACAAAAACAAAAACGGCAGATGCCAAATCGACTATAGAGCAAATAATTTCGGTTGCAAACGAAGGCGCCGACATAGTCAGAGTAACTGTCAATGACGATAGAGCCGCGGAAGCAATGAGCGAAATATGCAGAAATTCACCTATTCCAGTGGTTGCAGATATTCATTTTAATCACTTATACGCGATTAAATCAATAGAGGCTGGAGTAGCAAAAGTCAGAATTAATCCCGGCAATATTGGCTCAAAAGATAGAATAAAGCAAGTCCTTGATGCGGCAAAAGATAAAGGTATTCCCATAAGAATAGGCGTCAATTCTGGCTCGCTCGAAAAGGATATTTTGAATAAATATGGCCATCCGACAGCCGAAGCACTATTTGAAAGTGCTATACGGCACGTAAATATTGCTAATGATTTTGGTTTTGATGATATTGTAATTGCAGTCAAATCAACCAACGTGCCACTGATGATAGCCGCATATCGGCTTTTGTCCGAAAAAACAGATTACCCGCTACATTTGGGAGTAACCGAGGCGGGCACGTTCATGAGCGGCACAATCAAATCTTCTATTGGTATTGGCGCTTTGCTGTCGGCTGGAATAGGCGACACCATTCGAGTTTCCTTGACCGATGTGCCCGAGAAGGAAATTGAAATCGGCAGGGAAATCCTTCGTTCCCTTGGGCTGATGCCCCGCTCGGTCGAAATAATTTCTTGCCCCACTTGTGGACGGCTACAAGTTGATTTGATACCCATTGCGCAAGCCCTTGAAAAAAGGGTAAAAGGCTTGACTAAACCAGTAAAAGTTGCCTTAATGGGCTGCGCTGTAAATGGTCCCGGCGAGGCTCGCGAAGCTGATTTGGGAGTTGCTTGCGGCAATGGCGAAGCTCTGTTTTTCAAGAGGGGCGAAATCGTTGGGAAAATTCCAGAAGATAAAATTTTGGATATACTTTACGACGAAATAATTAATTTCGAATAAAGCCTAAATTACTAGCCCTTTATGTTTTTAAGTGCCTTATAACACAAGCGATATACTATGCGTGGCGATGCTTTCGGCTCTGAATATAAGCCATTAGATAAAGATATACTTGCTAAACTCTTTAAATTTCTAAGCCCTTATAAAAAATGGGTTTGGCTGGCTTTTTTATTTACGATATTATCATCATCGCTCGCACCGCTGAGACCATATTTAATCAAAGTTACTATTGACGATTACGTTTCTGCAATGGACAAAACTGGGCTTGCTTTTATGCTTATGGCTATTTTGTTGCTTGTGGTGGTCAATGGTGCGATACAGTTCCTTATGACTTATCTTATGCAGTGGGTCGGGCAAAAAGTGCTGTACGACATTCGCAATAGGCTGTTCGAGCATTTGAACAATCTATCAGTTAGCTTCTTTGATAAAAATCCAGTCGGGCGGCTTGTTACTCGGCTAACAAACGATGTGGAAGGGCTTAATCAAATGTTTTCGCAGGGCGTGGTAATGATATTTGCGGATATATTGCTTATACTTTGGATCATCGCTTTTATGTTTTATACAAATGTCCAGCTGTCGTTTCTTACCTTGTCTATACTGCCCGCGTTGCTCTTTGTTACGACTGTTTTTCGCAGAAAAGTGAGAGTGCTTTTTAGAGATTTGCGGATAGAACTATCAGCAATGAACTCTTTTATCAGCGAAAACTTAGCGGGCATCGGAACTATAAAAATCTTCTCGCAAGAGAAAAGCAGGCTCGATGTTTTCGACAAAATAAATTTGAAGACACGAGAGCTGAACGTAAAAACGATATTTTATTATGCTATATTTTTCCCGACTGTAGAAATGCTTAGCAGTATCGCTATTGGCATTGTAATTTGGTATTCGGCTGGAAATATACTTTCGGGTTTGATGACGGTTGGCACTTTGATAGCGTTCTTGCAGTATTCTGAAATGTTTTTTAGACCAGTCAGGGATTTGTCTGAAAAATATACTACATTGCAATCGGCTATGGTTGCTGCTGAGCGCATTGCAGAGCTATTAGAAACCGAAGTGGCACCTCAGCCGAATGATGAAACCGCAAACGATTTTAACTTTAATGATAAAATTGAATTTCGCAATGTCTCGTTCTCATATAGTGGCGATAGCCAAGTGCTGAACAACGTCTCGTTTACTATTCATAAGGGCGAAACTGTGGCAATAGTCGGTGCGACTGGCTCGGGCAAAACTACAATTATCAATTTGCTCTGCAAGTTTTATGATTATACTAATGGCGATATATTGATTGATGGAAAAAGTCTAAATGCAATTGCGGCAGCGGCGTTGCGGAGCAAAATTGCACTTGTTATGCAAGATGTATTTTTGTTCTCGCGGTCAATCAAAAGCAATATCAATCTTGGTTCTGACGGTATAGCTATGGAAGATGTGCAAAAAGCAGCTGATGCCAT
>JAKIZN010000100.1 GCA_022708005.1 Bacteroidota bacterium
GGCGAACTTCGATGCCAAGATAATTTTTATCTGGATTAAGCAAAGAAAGTTCAAGCAAAAACTTTCCTCGCCCGCAGCCAATATCCAGTGCATCAGGCGGGGCGCCATTTACGAAATGACTGCCCCAATCAACTTTATCTATTAAAGGTGGATAGCCCTCTGGCAAAATTTTTAGCTCGCTTGCAGGCAAATAAACATTAGGCGATGTGTGATGCCTCATTCGCTTGGGCAATGGATATTTTTCATAATTTATCATCGCTGTTTTCCTCAAGTTTTTGTGTTTTAGGACGCCATAGCCTACCGGAATTAATAAGAGTCATAGCCCGCGCAGCGCCGAATTCTATCACAGTTTCGATAGAAGCAACTGCTTGATCTATCATAATTTTCACTTTGTCAATATCTTTTTCTGGGAAATCGGTTAAAACGTAATCGACAAGTTCGCCGCTTGGGAAATCGCTACCTATGCCACAGCGCAGCCTATAAAATTTATCTGTGCCGAGCCTATATATGATTGATGCAGTGCCATTATGCCCACCGTCGCTACCAGAATTTTTGAGATGCAATTTCCCAACTTCAAAGTTGTATTCATCAACAATGACTAATATTTGCTCGCTGCTGATGCCAAATTTTCGAGTGAGTGCCAGCACGGCGTTGCCGGAGTTGTTCATATAGGTAGTGGGCTTAATAAGCAGTGCCGAATTGCCTTTGAACGTAATTTTAGTAAAGTAGCCAACGGCGGAAATGTTTTGGAACGTGGCATTATGCTTAGCGGCAAAGCTATCTGCAACCATCCAGCCAATATTATGCCTATTGCATTCATATTTTTTGCCCGGATTGCCCAATCCCACAATCAGCCATTTAGAGTTAGCCATCAATCCGTATCCTATATTTTCCCATCATCAAATCAAAAAGATTGCCGGGTATAATTTTAACCAAAGTAGTTAATAAAGTAGTCGGAAGCGGAAAATTTATACGTTTTTTATCGCTTTCTATGCCATTTATTATGATTTCAGTGGCTCTATCCACATCCATTAAAAATGGCATTTTGAAGCGATTTTTGGCAGTCATATCAGTTCTAACAAATCCCGGTCGTACGGTTATCACATTGATATTAGAGGATTTTAATTCAGCGCGAGCTGCTTCGAGTGCACAGCTGAGAGCTGATTTGCTGCTTGAATAAGCGGCACTGCCTGCAAAGCCTCGCGAATCTGCTAATGAGCTTATCCCGACTATAGTACCACTGCCACTTTCACGCATTTTGGGAACTATATATTCCATAAAATTTAGCACGCCGAATAAATTTGTATCAAAGATTTTTCTAAAATTATCGGCTGAAAAGTTCAGAAAAGACTCCGAACCGCTGATTCCGGCGTTGAGTATTGCAATATCTATATGCCCAAACTTTGAGTATGCTTCATTTATGCAGTCTGCAGCTGCCGCGTTAGACGATACATCGCACTGTGCAAATGCTAAGCGTCCCGAGTATTCCGCTTCGCGAGCTAACTCTGCTATATCGCTGACGTTGCGAGCTACGGCAAATACTCTATCGCCTTGCTTTAAATATCGCTCTGCAAGAGATCTGCCTATGCCTCTCGAAGCTCCAGTTATTAATATATTTTTCATAAAACTAAATATCCAAAATTAAAAAAAAGCGTTTTACGAGAAGCAAAACGCTTAAAAATATAGCTATTTCCTTTTTTTATGTCTGTTCTTACGCAATCTTTTTTTGCGCTTGTGGGTAGACATTTTATGGCGTTTTCTTTTCTTACCGCAAGGCATATCAAACTCCCGGAAAAATTATTAAAAATAAATATTATTCGTCATTAGCTGTGCTTTTCATCATTTCGTTAACCCTAGTCAAGAAATCTGGTGATGGCTTGAACACAGGCACATAGCGTTTTTCGAGTGGCACTAATTCCCCAGTCTTTGGGTTGCGAGCCATCCGAGGTTTTCTACTTTTCGATTTGAATACGCCAAAACCGCGCAGTTCGATCCTTTTACCTTCTGAAATTGCTTTCATAATGCTAGCGAGAACGCCGTCTACCACTGATTTTGTTTCAATCTTAGTGAGACCTGTTGATTTTGCAATTTCATCGACAATATCAGCTTTTGTCATAATCCTTCCAAACCTAATTAATTAAACAACTTATTTATTACTTTTTACTTTCTTACGAAATTAAGAAAACAAATTTACAAAATATAGCTATCATTTTCAAAAAAAAATTAATTATCTTGATAATTGTTTTTTAATTTTTTTTGTAGGCTGCAAATAGGCGATTAAAGGACGCTAGTAAATATAATTTCAAAATCATATATATAGTTCGTAATTTTGCAATTGGATAAAAAATAAATATTTGGGTAATAACGGTGAAATATAAAATAGCAATAACAGACTTTCCAGCGTTTAATGTGCTGCATGAGAACATCAGCGATGCTAAAGAAACGTTTGATTTTGATTACTTTAAGGTTAGCGAAATGGCTGCTGCTGATATGCTTTTATCTGGAAAGTCTAACCTTGCATTGCTCACTCCAACTGCCTTTGCAACTATTTCAAAAAAAGGCAATTGGAGAATACTTAACTCTACTATTTTAGTATCAAAGGGCTATTCGGAGCAACTCTCTATTTCATTTAAGCAAAGCCTTAAATCTATCGAAAGCATCTTCGCAGAAGAATCAATCCAACATATTGAAAATATTATAAAAATACTATTTGCAGAGCGATTTGATATTGATGTTGAGTTTTTGCATAAAGCAAGCGACAGGCAGAAAGCCGACGGTGTGCTATGCAGTAAATCTGGCGAGCATAGCGAACTAAGCATAGATATTAGCGAAGATTGGTATGATACTTTTGAGTTTGCTCTTCCATTAGCTTTTTGGGTTGTGCCAGCAGAGTTAGAGGATTACTCAGTCGTAAATCTAACACATAAACTAAAAGACGAGCTAACGCCCGATGTGGAGCCTATAAGCGAATTATCAGATAACTCAAAATATGAGGCAAGGAGCGGCGAGATATTTTGGGGCTGGAATGATGAGGTAGAGCAGGCAATAGACGAGACAGTAGATTTGCTGTATTATCACCATTGCATTTCTGACATTATAGATATTAAAATTTTTGGGAGAGATTACTCAAACGATGATTGACACTACAATTGGATTAGTAGCGGCTTCGCTTACAACGCTTGCTTTTCTGCCGCAAGCTCTGAAAATATTTAAGACTAAGCAGACAAAGGATATTTCTTTGGGCATGTATATTGTGTTTGTTCTCGGCATAATACTTTGGCTAATATATGGCATCATGATAAATGATTTGCCGATAATTTTTGCAAATATACTCTCGTTGGTGCTGTCTTCTTCGATACTAATTTTGAAAATCCGATATAAGTAATAAATACATAATTATTGGTAATATGAGAGCAAATTCATTTTTCGATATAATCTCGCTCTTGTTTAAATTGGCTCGATAATACTCGAAAATACAATAGATTATAGCTTTCTCTGAAAAGTAGAGTAAAACTTTTGACATTATTTTTCAATACCTTGCAGTATTTTTATAAAATCAAATTAAAAAATAGTTAGAAATGAAAATATTTTTACACAACGTTATTTAGGTCTAAAAATTTTCAAAAAAGATATTTTTATCCCTATTTGTAAATAGTTGATAGTTTTAAAGTTTAATTTTTCCAAATAAAATATCAAAATAAATACAAATTTTTCTACTTGCGAATTATATTTTTATTTGTCAAATTGAGTTTGGATATAAATGTTGTTTTGAGAAATGTTCTGTATGAAAAATGGAGGGCAGATATTTGAGCTAACTGTACAAATGTATGCTTTCGCGTTCTGAAAACGCTCTATAGATGCTGATATTGCTATATAAGTATTTATAAAACAAGCTATATACATAGTTTAGAAAAGAAAGAAGTTCAAAACGCTGATTATGGCACGATTTTTAATTGACTTTACGCTCCCTTTTCTAATGCAAAAAGTTTTTTGAAGGGGTAAAATGAAAATGGTTTCCAAGTGAACAAAATTGATTAAGGATGAAAGGTGGACGATAATATTAATTTAAGTTATACGCTATTTCCGGATATAGACAACAAAGCTGATGAAAAGAAGTTGTTCAAGATTCCAGATGTAGCCGATAAGCATGCGGCTGCGTATTGGAGCAAATGCCTTGAAATTATCAGAGACAATGTCGATAAGCAAGTGTTTACAACTTGGTTCGAACCAATTAAAGCTCATAAATGGGAAAACAGCAAACTAACTATTCTTGTGCCAAGCCAATGGTTTTTTGAATGGATCGAAGCTCATTATTTCGATCTACTTCAAAAGACCATCAAAAGAGTGTTGGGCGAGTTTGCCTCATTAGAGTATGAAGTTGTAGTCGAAGAAAAGAAAAATACGCTCGACAGCAGAACTATAAAGCTACCAGGGCTAAGGTATCCGACAACTACGCATCAAAGCTTAAGCGCTTCGGCTCAGCCTTTTAATACGAATTTGCACCCGCGGTATATATTTGATAATTACGTAGTCGGGGATAGCAATCAGCTTGCTTATTCAGCAGCAGTGGCTGTAAGCCAAAATCCGGGCGGCACAAAATTCAATCCGCTATTTATTTTTGGCGGAACTGGTCTCGGCAAAACGCATTTGGCACAAGCTATTGGAAATTCTATTGTCAGAAAAGATCCTAAAGCAAGGGTGCTATATACAAATAGCGAAAGGTTTTATATTGAGTTTGTTAGTGCTATACAAAACAATAAAATTCACGAATTTGCAAATATTTATCGGGAAGTCGATGCCCTGATAGTCGATGATATTCAATTCCTTGCAGGAAAAGGTAAAACGCAAGATCACTTTTTTCATACTTTTAATGATTTATATCAAGCTGGGAAACAGTTGATATTTACAAGCGATAAGTCTCCGCGTGATCTTGTAGAGCTTGATGCAAGGCTTATTTCAAGATTCCAATGGGGCTTGATTGCCGACATTCAATTGCCAGATTTTGAGACAAGAATGGCAATTATCAAGCGAAAAAGTGAAGATGAAGGCACAGACATACCAATTGATGTACTAGAGTTTTTGGCTAAGAATATCACTTCGAGTGTTCGGGAACTTGAAGGAGCATTGATTGGCTTGCTCGCAAAAGTTACATTTGATAATAGACCGCTTTCGCTTGAAGTGGCTAATGAAGTTGTCTTCGGAACTAATTTGAAGTCTGCGGGAACAATTAGCATGGGCGATATAAAGCAAGCGGTTTCTGAAAAATTTGAAGTTGAAATTAAATTAATGGAATCGAAGACGAGAAAGCATGAAATTACTCTTGCTCGTCAAATGGCTATTTACATAGCGAAACAGCTAACGGAGCTTTCGCTAAAGCAAATAGGCGCCTCGTTTGGTGGCAGAGATCACTCAACTGTGCTGCACTCTTGCAGAGCCATCGAAGACTATTTAGCCACAGATAGTTCCGTTAAAAATGCTTATCAAAATATTATGAAAAAACTTAAGAGTTGAACTGACTTTTTTTGAAAAAATATTAGACATCTTCCAATTCAGAAACGTTTCTGACGAAGATAGTTACAACGAACCGGCGGTTACTACTGGCTCTATTGTCTTTGGAGCATTGCTTAGGACTGCTGTTCTCGTTTTGCTCTCTTTTTTTGTTGTAGAATATTTTGATATGCGTGGTCTTTGGTGGATTACCGCATTTTTTGTTTGGTTAGTTGCCCTTTATCCAGCATATAAGCAATATACTGAGTATAATAATCGAATCGAAGACTTTCTTGAAGACACACTTTGCGGAAAGTGCAAACATTTCGAGCCTTCTGGACAGCTCTGCAAACTGCTCGATGTGCATGTTACTAAAAATAGTGTGCCTTGCGAAGGGCTATCTTGGGAACCTAAATCTTTTGAGCTTTAACCCAAATAATGCATTAGGAACTCTAACTGAATGCGTATCCATAAGGAAATATTTGGCTTTAAGATGGGGCTGTCTCATAAGTACTATTGAAATTTTTTTAGAAAAAAATGACCTTTATAAATCGCCTACATTGAACTTTTTTTAGTAAAGCCATCATTTTGGATGGTTTGTTTTTATCAATTTTAGGCGATTTTTACCCTTATGAGACAGCCCCATCTTAAGAACAGCGAGTAGACAATTGGAAAGTTTCTATTGAATTATTTGAGCTTTAATATCCTTAAAGTTCGGTTCAAAAATTTTTATATTATAAAAAACTCTTTATTAAAACACATAAAGAAGTTATATTTGTAATTTATGTTTAAGTGCTTTTCTATTAAAAATCTTGGAGAAGAGATGGAAAAATTTAAAAATTACATAAACGGCGAATGGGTTGATGCCGTTTCGGGTAAGACATTTCAAAATATTAGTCCGGCTAATCACGAAGACGTTATA
>JAKIZN010000101.1 GCA_022708005.1 Bacteroidota bacterium
TTGGCAAAAATTACCCCGTTCCTTTGGAAATAGTTGGCGTTCGTGATGTTTTCGGAACAAGTGGCGAGCCAGAAGAGCTGTTAGGATATTTCGGGCTAACTTGGAAGGAAATTTATGCTTCGGCTTTGCTTGCAATTGAAAGGCGAGACAAAAATCTCAAAACTTTCAGGCAAGTTAAAGATGTAGCTAACTATGCCGAGTAAAAATGGCAAAGATAAAAATATCTGAAAGCGTGCTGAAAAAAATCGGTAGCTACGCAGAAGAATTTGGTGCCGAAGTTTACGTCGTAGGCGGATATGTCCGAGATTCGCTGCTTGGTCGCAAACGTAAAGATATTGATTGCACCGTTGTTGGCGATTCGATTGCTTTCGCTGAGTTTGTCGCTGATAAATTTGGCAAAAAAGCCGTTGTATTTGAGCGATTCCGAACTGCAATGGTGCCTTATAGAGGCTATCAAATAGAGTTTGTCGGCACTCGCAAAGAAGTATATAAGGAAAATTCACGTAAGCCAATTGTAACAGAAGGCACATTGCTTGATGACCTTAAAAGGAGAGATTTTACGGTCAATGCAATGGCTGCCTCGCTTATGAATAAGAACTTCGGCGAAGTAGTGGATTTATTTTTAGGTATAGAACATCTCGAGCAAAAATTGCTGAAAACACCGCTTGAGCCGATGATTACTTATTCTGATGACCCGCTGAGAATGATGCGGGCAGCCAGATTCGCAGCGCAGCTTGAGTTTGATGTGGCAGAAGAATCCATAGCCGCTATAGCCAAAATGGCAGAGCGTATAAAAATCATTTCGCAAGAAAGAATTACTGATGAGTTTTTCAAAATATTAATGTCGCCCAAGCCGAGCATTGGATTAAATATTCTTTTTAATACGGGATTGCTGGGCTATATATTCCCTGAGCTTGCGCAACTGTCTGGAGTAGATGCTATCGAAGAGGGCAGCAAACGCTATGCGCATAAAGATGTTTTGCTCCACTCATTTAAAGTGCTGGATAATATATCGCTCCGAACGGAAAATTTGTGGCTGAGATTTGCCTCATTAGTTCATGATATTGCTAAGCCGAAAACTAAAAGGTTCAGTTCGCATGGCTGGACATTTCACGGGCACGAAGAGCTTGGAGCTCGTATGATGCCGTCAATTTTCCGAAGGCTTAAATTTCCAATGGAGGCTCTCGATTACGTCCAAAAGCTTATTAGAATGCACCAAAGACCGATGCAGTTAGTCGATTCCGAAGTTACAGATTCAGCAGTTAGACGGCTGGCTTTTCAGGCAGGCGATGCGTTAGAAGATTTATTCGCACTATGCAGGGCAGATATAACAACGAAAAATCCGAGTTTGAGTGCTAAATATTTAAATAATTACGATGTAGTTGCTCAAAAAGTAATCGAAGTGCAAGAGAAAGATAAGCTGCGGGAATTCCAATCGCCAGTGAAAGGCGAAGAAATTATGCTGATTTGCGGGCTGCCACCGAGCAAGCCAGTGGGCATTATCAAAGGCAAAATTGAAGATGCAATATTAGATGGGATTATTCCGAATGATTATGATGCTGCAAAGTCGTATTTCTTAGAAAATAAAGATAGTTGGCTTAAGGCAATTAATGACGAAGATTTTAAGAAAATCAGCAAAAATATTGCTAATAATTAAATATCATCTCAACTGTGGTGCCGCTATCAGAAGTATCGATATGAACTTTATCAATAAGCGATTTAATTAAAAATATGCCCCTGCCATTTTCTTTTAGCAAATTTTCTGGCTCTCTTGGGTCTGCCACTTGCTCGGGGTCGAATCCTTCGCCTTCATCTCTAATGTTGATTTGGAGCGAACCTTCTTTGCAAATTAACTCGACTTCTACTATTTTTTGGGGATCTAATTTATTGCCGTGAACAATTGCGTTGTTAAATGCTTCTGTTGCAGCAATCAAGAGGTTATAGAATCTGTCGTCTGGGATTTTTACCTTGTTGCGAAGATCGCATAGCAATGGCTCCACTTTCGACATCGAAGATTTTTCGCTGCGAAACAGTGCGATTTTAGCAAATAGACAGTCTTCCATACTACAATATAAAATTAGTTTGCAAAATTAAATTGGCTGAATCGTCGACGCTGCCATTGTTGAAACTACGAAATTCATACCAGCCTTTGATAATGACGTTAGAATTTCTACTTAATTGAATGAAAATATTTATTTCGGGTCCAATACTTTCTTGATAAAATTGATTTAATGAAAATTTCATTGATGAATAAGGCAAATTATATTGCCTTAATTTATAGAATCTCGCTCCAATTCCAGCTCTCGACTTGTCATTAATATTAGCGAAAAATATCAAGTTAGCAAAAATTTCATAATTCGCCTGCTGAGGTGTTTCGGAAAAAGATCTCCAATATAAAATCGCTCGCTCATTATATTTTGCAAATACTCTGCTCTCGCAACTAAATTGCTCGTATAATTTTAATTTTAAGGTATCGCTATAAGAAATTTGTCGAAAAGAATAGCTCTTGCTACCAGACGATTCATTCTCATAATCATAAGCGGTATAGTTAGCTAACAGCTCAAACGATGGTTTCATCGAAAAACTTTCGCTTGTATATTCAATAATTGGATTAAGCCTTATTACTCGATTCCAATTATTTAGCGATGACCTTTGAGATTTAAGGAAAACAAGGTGCGTTGCAGTTATGTCGGCTAAAAACTTAGCAGTTAAATAGTCCGAAAAAACGCGAGAGTATGATACGCCGAAATTTCCTTGAAACTCATCGCGGTCGTCGTAGTTATTTTCGCTCGGCGTATCATATCTGTTTATCGACGCAAATCCGCCGAATGCAACGGTATCACTTGCGGATAGCTCAATCAAGCTGCGCCCAAATAGCCGTGTGAGCGAATTTTGGTTGTCCCTTTGCTTTTCTCGAGATAAAAAATTACTGTAATCTTCTTGCGTAAGTTCATATCTGTTCTGAAGAAAATTGCTCTCGTTGCGAAATTGCGAGATCATTCCGATTTGCTGCGTAAAGCTGCCATATTCCAACTTTATCGTTCCAGAAAATCCATAAATATTGGTTGCAAGTGTTCTTTTAACGAAAGAGTAGTTATTAGAGGCTTGCGGCTTATTGAAATGCCTGTCGATATTAGAGCTTTCGAGATTAAAATTTAGTTCCGATGTTATATTATCGTTCAGATTAAAATTCATACCTACGAAACTGCTGATTCTATCTTCCTGCCTTGATTCAATCATCAAGCTATCTGCCGAATTTAGCTGTGGCTGTATGTAATCCCTGCCAAAGCTTTTATAGCTAACATCAAATGTTATATTGTTTTTTTCATCATAAGATTTAGATAAGTTAGCGTTTATCAGCAAATCGCTATTGCAGCGGTCGTGATTTAAATTTAGTTGTTCATAATTGCCATTTGAGCGTAAAACAAATCCTTCGTAATCTAAATTATCCGTAGCGTAGTTCATGTTCCATATACGCCCAGCAGACTGCAAATCACCTTGCCGATGATCTTCTATTCCATAGCCGCCACGCACCCGCACAGCATCGAATATGCTCGCATCGCCTTCGATAATACCATTGAGCCTTTGCAATTTATTTATACCAGATGATTTTGAATCTGAATTAAGCAAATAATTTGATTGAAGCCCAATAGATAATGCATTGATTATAGGGTATTTATATGAAACCGTCAATGATTGGTCATCTCTGAAATACTTCTCTATGGAAGATAGGGAAGTGCCGTAATAATTTTGCTTTAGCTGAAATTTACCGAATTTATCTTCAATCGCAAAATTGCCGTTTAGCTTAAATAAATAAGTATTTTGGACTTTGTCAAATCCGTAATTAATTTGATTGTCATAAGGCTTCAGAATCGTTGCCGTCAAAATGCCAATAAAGGCTACGACTGCAAATATTTTTTTATTAATCCTGAAAGCTGTCTGATACATAACATTTTTTGCGAAATTGAATTACAAGATTAATAATCTCTTCATAGTTCTCTTTGACGATGATTTTTTTTCCACTTTTGAGCGAAATTAGGCTGTCGTGATGCGTTTCGACTGTTTCTATTTCGTCTGAATTAACTGTAATTTTGCTACCGTCAATTTTTGTAAGAGTAATCATAATAGCGACCTTTACATAAATAGTAATATTGAAATTGCCATTACAAACATGCCCACCACAAGCCCATAAATAGACTTATGCCCCGTGTCGTATTCACGAGATGTAGGCAAAAGCTCATCAAGCGAAATAAATACCATAATACCAGCAACAGCAGCAAAAACAAAGCCTAAAGTGGATTCGTTCAAAAAAGCTCCTAATAACATATATCCAACAATAGCGCCAACAGGCTCAGCCAAGCCAGATGCGAAAGAATACCAGAATGCTTTTTTCTTGCTTTTGGTTGAGAAATATAGCGGCACAGAGACAGCTATACCTTCGGGAATATTGTGGATAGCGATGGCTATTGCAATAGAAACGCCAAGCGCCGGCTCCGCCAAAGCCGCAGTAAAAGTAACCATGCCTTCGGGGAAATTGTGGATTGCAATTGCCAAAGCGGTGAAGATGCCCATTCTATGCAGTTTTAGTTCGCTGTGTGCGGGGTTTGACATTTCTTCGACAGATCTTACTTCGTGGGGGTTTTCGTAAGATGGTATAAGTTTATCGATAATCAGAATTAGCAGTATGCCACAGAAAAAGCTCAATACCGTATATAAATAGCCCTGCTGCTCACCGTACATCTTCGCAAGCGACATATTTGCTTGAGCAAACATTTCCGCTAACGACACGTAAATCATCACTCCCGCCGAAAACCCAAGCGACACGGACAAAAAAGCTTTGTTAGTAGTCTTTGTGAAAAAAGCGATAGCACTGCCTATGCCGGTTGAAAGTCCAGCGAAAGCTGTGAGTGCAAAAGCATATAAAACGTTTTCGGTCATAACTCTTTACTGTTTAAATATTGTAGTGTCGCTAATAATAGATTGCCGCAGGGAATCTATTATTTTAACAAACTTATTATTATTTTTTGCTATATTAAAAAATTCCTGCTTAAAGGTTTGTTCGTCATAGCCGTGCTTACTGATAATTTCCTGCACTTTTTTGTTAGCCGTAACGCTGTCAAGTCCTATTTCGCGAAGTATTAATATTTCACGATAAGTATTAAAAAAGTTTTGCTCTCGATTGGCTTCATCTGTGCAGGCGCTAACAAGCAAAAAAACTAATAATGAAAGCATATATTTTCGCATAATTATCTCAGCTTATTTCGATTTTAACAATCCTTCAATATCTTCCTGCGCTTGACGCAGCGCAGCATCTGCACCCATTTTTTCGTAAATTACTTGAACAACGGCATTTTCAATTATCTCTTCTATTTCGAGCCACTTGGGATGCACGGGCGTCATTTTGGAATTGGCAAGTTGCTCGGCGAAAACTCTTTTATAATCGGACTTCATTATTGATTCGTCTTTGTAGTAATTAGCATCTGCGGGGAATCCAGCTTCATTAACGCTTTTGCAAAATTTCACTGCATTTTTGCCATCAGTTATAAAGTTTGCAAATTTATAAGCTAAGCTGCTTTTCTTGGTCTTAGCGCTAATGGCAATATACTCTCCGCCTGCGAACGATATACCTTTATTTTCTTGATAGTTAGGAATTGGCGATACTCCGAAATTTAGATTTGGGTTCTCATTATGTATTTTTTCTATTAGCCAAGCGCCAGAGATCCAAAATACTATTTTGCCCTGTATGAAAGCAGCGTCAAGTTGCCGCTGAGTTTCTATCATTCCAGACTTGGATAGCTCGGCATAGAGCGATAGGGCATTTACGTTTTCGCGGCTGTATATTTTTAGCTTGCCTTTTTTGTCGAAAATTTCGCCACCGAAAGTCCAGAAAAATGGCAAAATCTTTTTGTAGAGCCTATGCGGATCCGAGCCATTAGAGCCGAAACCATAAATATTATTGCCAAGATGAACGGAGCGGGAAAGCTCAAGCAATTCGGAAAAAGTTTGCGGTGGATTAACATCTCTGCCAGACTGCGCCAATATATCTTTGTTGAAAAATAGCACGCGAGTATCGACTACCCAAGGCAATGCAAAAATATGTCCATCCCAATAGCACGGCTCTTTCGAAAATTCAATGTATTTATCTATTTTGATAGAATCAGGATTTAACTGCATCAGCACTCCAGAAGATGAAAACTGAGCTACCCAATCCGAGCCTAACTCAAGCACATCAGGTGCCGTATTGCTGTTGAAGGCAGCCACGAGCTTGGTTTTGCCGTCGTTCCAACTTAGCTCGGTGAGTTCCACTTTGCAATTATTTTCTTTTTCAAACTGCTTTACTAATTCCAAAAGAGCTTTTTTTTGATTT
>JAKIZN010000102.1 GCA_022708005.1 Bacteroidota bacterium
AATTATCTTTGTCATATAGTCATACATACTCTCATAGCTGGTGCCTTCAGGCGCAGTCGATGATATTTGAAATCGGCTTTTATCTTCAAGCGGAGCAAGCTCGGAAGGAATATGCCTGCCAATGACAAATATTAGCAAAAGGCTTACTATTAAAATAACAACTCCAGCTATACGGTGGCTCATAAACCAATCAAGTATTATTCCGTATATCTTGATAGATGTATTGAATTGCTTTTCTGTCCATTCAAAAAATTTATTGTGCTTCTCGGCTTTCTTTAATATTCTCGAACTTATCATAGGCGTCAAAGTCAAAGAAACAAATGCCGAAACTACTATCGAACTAGCTACCACCAAGCCAAATTCACGAAACAGCTTGCCAGTCAGCCCTTCGAGAAATAGTATAGGCAGAAATACAGATACAAGGGTTATAGTAGTCGAAACGATAGCAAATATTATCTCCGATGAGCCTTCTTTTGCCGCTTGCATTGGAGGCATACCCTGCTCAATCTTGCTGAAAATGTTTTCAAGCACAACCATAGCATCATCGACCACAATGCCAGTAGCGAGCACAATTCCCAGAAGCGTCAATATATTTATAGAAAAATTGAGCAAATACATAAAGAAAAATGCACCAATAAGAGATATTGGAATAGCAAGCACTGGAATTAAAGTTGTTCGCCAATGCCTCAAAAAGAAGAAAATAACAAGCACAACCAAGCCGAAAGCTATCAATATAGTTTCAAAAACTTCCTCGATTGCCCTGCGAATGCCAATTGTCGTATCGAAAGCATCGCCGACAATAACATCTGAAGGCAATTCTTTCTTTATCTGCTCTAATTTTTTATAAACTCTATCGGCTATATCAATGTGGTTAGAGCCAGCTTGCGGAGTGATAGCCACGCCGACCATCGGCAAGCCGCCATTTCCACGCAACTGCGTTCTCTCATTTTCTGGGAGCAATTTTGCTTCGCCAATATGCTTTAATTTTATGATATTATTATCGGTTTCCTTGATTATCAGCTCATTAAAATCGTCTTCGGTTACAAGCCTGCCGGTAGTCCTTATTGTTAATTCCGTTTGATAGCCTTCAATTCTGCCCGAAGGCATTTCGATATTTTCTTTCAGCAAAGCATTTTTCACGTCAAGCGGCGAAAGACCATACCCAGCTAACTTTATTGGGTCGAGCAGCAGTTTCATCGAATACTTTTTTTCGCCCCAAATCCTAATTTCGCTTACTCCCGGGACGGTTTGCAGCCGCTCTTTAAATATATCATTAGCAATCGCGGAAAGCTCAAGCAAAGGGCGCTTTTCGCTGCTGACAGTGATTGATAAAATCGGACTTGCGTCGGCATCGGATTTAACAACTATCGGCGGGTCGGCATCTTGCGGTATCTTATTTCTTGCGCGGGAAACTCTATCCCGCACATCATTTGCAGCTGCCTCAAGGTCTACCGATATTTCAAATTCCACAGTAATCAAGCTGCGCCCATCGGCAGATATAGACGATAGCGAGCGAATGCCCGCTATACCATTGATAGATTCCTCAAGTGGTTGAGTTATTTGCGATTCTATTACTTCTGCATTGGCGCCGATGTAGTTGGTGGTTACCGTAACTATTGGCGGGTCAACGCTTGGATATTCCCTGACACTTAAAAAATAATAACCAATTCCGCCAAATATCAATATCATCAACGACATAACAATAGTTAATATCGGCCGCTTTATGCTTAAATGGGCTATGTTCATATTGATTATTTTGCCAAATTCTTAATGATTACGGGTGATTTGTCTTTAATTTGCATCAAACCAGTTGATATGATTGTATCGCCCACGTTCAGCCCAGAAACGACTTGAACGGTAGAGTCTGTTCTGATGCCAACTTTTATATTCGCTGCCCTTGCAAAGCCACCATCGGCAACGTATACCTTATTGCCAGTAAGTTCATTGACTATCACAGAAGAAGGCACAACTATTGTATTGAAAATTTTATCGAGCACAATTTCGATTTTTACAAAGCTCCCGGGCACAAGCTCGCCTTTGGGATTGGGCGAACTTGCTCGAACTTTATAAGTGCGCGAGCCTGCATCTACTTTGCCTTCTACCGCATAAACTTTTGCTCCGTAAATTTTATTGTTGAGCGAAAAAGTTAGTTCAGTGCCGGGCTTTATAAGCGTTGCATAACTTTCGGGAACGGAAAATTCAATTTTGATTGGATTATTTTGTGCGAAATTGGCAATATTAGTAGCTGTCGTTACGTTGGCGCCTTCGCTCACGTATTTCAAGCCAATCATACCATCGAAAGGAGCAACTATTTCTGTTTTCTCAATTTGAGCTTTAATTAAATCTTTTTCAGCAAGCAAAGTTTCCAAGCTCGTCGTTGAAATTTGCAATTCTTCAAGGCTTAAAGCTTTTTTGTCGAACAGTTGTTTTTTTCGAGATTCGTCTTGCTTAGCAAGCGAAATTTGAGCTTCTATTTTGCTAAGCTGTGCCTTTAAGTCTTTATCGTTAAGTTTGACGAGCAATTGCCCTTTGGATATTCTGCTACCTTCTTTGAACGCTAATTTGATAATTCTGCCTGATATTTCTGGCTTTAGCATCACTTCTTCGTTTGGTAATATAGTGCCCGTCGAATAAATTTTATTTAACATTTCGGATTGAGACGCAATTATGCCGCTTACTTGCGCAGGCGGAATTTTCATTGGTTTTTCTGCTACGGCTTCATTTTCCTTGCCACACGACGCCAGCGCAGTCAAAGCCGCTAAAAAGAAAAGTTGAATGAATAACTTATATTCATTTTTATGATGAAACATAATTATTAAATAATTTAAATTTATAAATTAAACATTAATTAAAAAAATAACACGTTTATTCATAATCAATATTTTTAGTAAATTTTAATTAGCCATTCTATTTGAGAGCTTTCGGACTCAATAACAAGTCTATAACTGTTTTGCAGCAGCCCGTAGTGCGCGGAGTATTGATAGGCTTCGGAGTAGAAGTTGAAGTCGCCTTTTGGGATTTCCAATTTAATGTTTTTGTAATCAATCAAAGCCGCATCGCCATTTATTATAATATTAGTGCCCGGCACAAAATGCAGCAGCACCTTCCGCTTGCCTTGCAATTTGCACTCGTCTATGAAATATATAGCATTGCTAGTAAAACTAATCTTGCGGGTAAGCTTTTGAGTATATGCGCAATGTTCGGCTATCAGTCCTTTATCGCTAAATTTATTCATTTTCGGCTTTGTCCTATCGCCCGCGAGCCAAAACAAATCATCTTTGCTGCCTTCGCTCCATAAATTTTGCTCCAAGCCGTTAAATGCCACAGTGTTATGATTATTCACAGAGCGGAACGCATTGCGGCGGGCAGGGAACGGCGTATAGCAATAAGTGCCGCCATTGACAATTATCGGAATATCGCCTTTGTATAGCTCAAAAGAAAGCGCATCGTTATGATTATGACCGCCTTTGCCTTTTTGTCCGATTTTGCCAAGATTGAACACAAAATGATATTTTTTTCTCCACACGGAGTATAATCCAAAATCAGGAAACGACTTAGCCCGATAATTTTCTTTGCTATATTTACGCAATAAGTAACGATTGACTTCTTCGGATAGTTGCGATAATAAAGATAAGTTAAAATCAATTTTTGATTTGCTGCGTAGCACTTTGGCAGCGTGGAACTCATTATATCGGCTCAATATCGGAACATCTATGAAATCACTGAAATATCCCACGAATAAACTTATCGCATTCCATGGATTATTTGAACTATGAAAAAAATAATCTTTACGATTAACTCTTTTAGCTAAATATTTAAAATAAAATGGAGTTATATGTATAAAATAACCGCTATCGCTGTCTCCGAATTGTGGCAAATAATGGCTTTTGGTAGAGCAAAAAAGAAGAAATTGCAGCATCTTAAATAGCTTCGATAGCAGAGCGTCGCTAATTTCAATTTCTCCATTGATAGTATATTTCAGCGATTTACTTTTAATTCTGCTAAGCGCAGAGCGTCGCATTTCTGGCAAACTTAGCACCGTAAAGAGACCATAAAGCACCATTTCAAAAGAAAATCTATGATAAGAAACCGAACCTTCGAAATTGCTGCCGTCGCTATTAAATTGGTAATCAATTTCCCTCAATAAGATATCGAGCGAGCGAGCCAGCACGCCGTCTGTAGCTTCCGATGATGGCAAATATGCAGAAATGATAATCAAAGCAGAAATTCCCGCTAAATAATGATTTCCACGCATGCCGCTGCTCCATTCAAGATTATTTTGCACGAATTGAGAATGCTCTAATATCATTTCAACAAACATACTTTCGAACTGCTTATCGAATTGGCAGCCCGCTTGCTTGAAATAGCTATACGACACGAGCAAATTTACGGCTCTAATCGAAACGTCCATTGCAGACATCCATTGAGTGCCGAACCGCGGCGGATTGGAAAGTCGGAAGTCTATAATTTGGTTGCAAAATTCTTTTGAAAAATGCTCGGATTTAGCCGTTTTGCCGCTACTTTTTTCTAAATAATAGGCAAGCGAAAGCGTTATAAGATGCTGCAGCCTGCCTAATTCCCAAGGCACTTTTATATCGGCACCCAACTGTTGCCCGTAGCTAATTTTTTTCGACCAAGTGTTATGCGACCAGCGAAAACCAGATTTAAAATCTATTTGCCAATCTATTAGCTTATAATCATTAGTTATCATTTTAGAAAGAGCTTGCGAAAATTTCCTATTATCCGCATTTTCAATGCTCGCCACAAAACTATCTATATCCGAATAACCCTCAACGGCTAGATATTTTGTGCCGAGCATGCCTTCTGCTTGCATTCCATTATATACATGAGTAATGCCGCTGCCGAGCAAATCGAATTTATGTATAACGCTGAGCGCTGCGGAAGTCGTTATTTGCTCATCGAAATGCTTGAGATGCTCCGCTTCCGGCAAAGGAAAAATGTGATAGTGAATAGATTGGATAGCAGAGGTATTGGGGCTGAAAGTAAGCCTCTGAGAATCGCTTTTAAACTGCACCGAGTTTTTTAATTTGTCAAAAAAAAATCTAAAAATCTTTTTTACTGCGATTGCAGGCGATAATTTAGCAACTCTCAATATAGCTTTCAAATCAGCCCCATTTGATTATTTGCGGTCTTCAGGATTCTTGCAGCAGTTTGGTAGCTTCCTATATGCTGCCCTATCTGCTGGGATGTCGTCTGCGTCGTAGCCTAATTTGGAAATAGCCGTTCTAACTTTTTCCAATGATGTCTTGCCCGCATCATACTTTACAGTAATTTCCTTCTTATCCAAATCAACTTTCACCTCTTTGATAGCAGGCAGTTTTTTCAAGCCTTTATGGACAGTTGCGTCGCAATGCTCGCACCAGACAGAAGATTTTATAACTGCAGTTTTTATATCATCAGCTTTCAAATTTATACTAAGCAAAATGACTGCAAATAGTGCAAATACAATGGTTTTTCTCATAAAAACACCTTGATAGAAGTAATAAAAAGAATTATAATTTATTCACGTTTATATTAAATTATTATTATTCTACTATTAGCTGTATCGTATTTTTAATTTTCCAAAGTATTTCCAAAGCGGAGCTTCGCGAATCAAGCGGAACATTCAAATATAATTTATCCCTCACTTGCTTGATGCTGGCGTTTGGTATAGTATTCAAAAATTCTACAAGTTGCAGAAATACTATTCGATAATATTCCTCGTTTGAACTGCTCGGGAACTCTGCGACCATCTTATTTGGCTTAATTACAACTCGCTCAAATCCAGTTTCTGATGCCGCAAGCCGAACCCTTACGGCGAATAGTAGCTCTTGCCCGGGCTTGGGCATCTTCCCAAATCTATCTTCAACTTCTTTCACTAAGTCGCTTAATTCATTATTATTTGCAACGCTATAAAGCCGTTTGTAATAGGTAAATCTATCGGTAGAATTATCAATATAGCTATCAGGGAAATATGCGTCCGTTCCAATATCAATTTGAATATCCTCATTTTTCAAGAATTTAGTATCGTCGCTATCCGTTTCAAAAATATCTGCAAATTCCTCGCTGCGAAGTTCGCCGACGGCTTCATCTAATATTTTTTGAAACAGCTCAAATCCCATATCGACAATAAACCCGCTCTGCTCGGCGCCGAGCAAATTGCCTGCGCCGCGTATTTCCAAATCTCGCATAGATAGCTTTAAGCCACTGCCTAAATCAGTAAATTCCTCTATTGCCTGAAGCCGCTGAAGCGCTTGTCGTGGCAAGCCTTTTATCCGCTGTATCGATAAATAGCAATGCGCTTGAATATCTGCCCTGCCCACTCTGCCCCGAAGCTGATAAAGTTCGGCAAGCCCAA
>JAKIZN010000103.1 GCA_022708005.1 Bacteroidota bacterium
AATTTTGAGAAATTTATTGCAAGCAAGGGCAAAAATCGATTGCATTTAAACGGGCAGATAAAAGAAATAATTATAGAAAATAACGAGGCAAAAGGGGCGGTAACTTTATCTGGCGAGCGATTTTATGCCGATTGCGTTATTTCTGCAATTCCGCCTAAAAATTTAAAAAATCTGCTTGATGCGTCGAATGCAAAAAATATTGCTATACATCCATTTGACTACTCTCCAATTATTTCGTATTATTATTGGACAGATTCCGAAGCCACGAACGCAAGAATTAGCGGGCTTATTGGCACTCAATCGCAGTGGCTGTTTAATAGGCGAGCTATCGCCGAGAGCAATAGCCAAAATTATCCGCACCATTATACCGTAACGATAAGTAATGCAGATGAGTTAGCGAAATTATCGCATGAAGACATTGAAAAAATTATTATTGATGATTTAAAATTATGCGGGCTAATGCGAGACGAAAAAATTCTTCATAGCAGGCTGATAGTAGATAAGCGGGCAACTGTGTCGCTTGATTTTAGTAATGAGGAGCATCGCCCTCAAGCTGCGGCAGCTATAAAGTCTCTTTATATAGCAGGCGATTGGACATCGACAAAGCTACCTGCGACAATAGAAGGAGCAGCAGCAAGTGGGAAAAAAGTAGCTGAAATATTAAAAAAATATTTTTGACCCAAATAATTCAATAGAAATTTTCCCATTATCTACCCGCTGTTCCCAGATGTCCTACACCTTCGAGGGGTAGGACATCTTAAAGCCAAATGTTTTCTTACAGATACGCATTCAGTTAGAGTTCCTAATGCATTATTCGAGTTTAACATTGCAATCAAAAAATAAAATTTTTATGATTTGCTTCGTTATATTAATTTTATTAGTGCCGCGTAAAAAAAATAAAATTGGGAATCGCTTACTGCCTACATTTGCCGTTTTGTATTTTTTTGTGTAATCATATCTCTTGCTTTTTCAATATTTTTTCCGTAATTTTGTAATTATGTTATTAGTTCTTTTACATACTATAAGAGAGTTTAAGTATGACCGTTAAAAAAAGGTCCCGCAGAGCAAAATATATAACTCTTTATTCACCTTTTTTGATGAAAGAAACCAAGCATGAACTCATTGGCGAGCCAATCGAGACTGATATGGGTAGGCAGCAATGGGCAAGGTGCACTCGTAGCAGGCACTCGCAGTTGGTAAATCTTGATGCAATCGAGCAAGAGCAGGATAGGTCTAAAGCAATTATTCATATAGAGCGAGAATCTGCAAAGAAATACAGCCCTAAGGACATATATCAAATAGGTGATGTCATTTTTCATACAGTATGGGACGATGTAGGAATTGTAAGAGCGAAAGAAGTAACTAGCAACGGTGGCAAATCCATCGTCGTTCAATTTGAAAAAAACAGCGAAAAGCGTTTAATAGAAAATTTATTATAGTTTTTGCAAAAAACAATTAAAATCTGCGATAAAGTGAGGTGAAGTTAGCAGTGATAGGCGTTACCCTTCAAAACAACGAAAATATTGACCGTGCTTTGAAACGTTTCAAAAAGAAATATGAACGCTCTGGCGTTCTACGCGAGTATAAAAAACGAACAGCTTTTATGAAGCCGTCAATAGAAAAACGCATGGCTCGTATCAAAGCATCGCGTCGTCAGCATAGATCTTCTGTCGAAGCCAACAGCTATTAATTAACGACTATGCAAGCAAATAAAAGAGACTGCTCTCTAAAAAGTAGTCTCTTTTATTAGATAGCGAGTTTGAAGCACAATAAATTCATTAAGCCGTTCATCTAATATTTATGAAAAAATATCTTTAAAAATTCAATTGAAAATTTGTAAATATACAGGTGGCTATGTTGCATAGCTACAAAAACATATTGTAAAATAAGCTTAAAAGGCAAACTATATGAACGACAAATTAAGCGAGTTAATGTCGAAAAATAGCATAGACGACATCTATAAATTCTTAGATGCAGTGCCTGATGTTTACTTGATTTTAGACTCAAATAGGGAAGTGGTGTATACCAATAAAACAATGAAGGAACTGTTATCGGATAAGCCTGAAGGATTTATTTTTGGCAGGCGCCCCGGCGAACTTCTAAACTGCCGGCATTTTGTTGAGTCTGAGCACGGCTGTGGAACGACAGAAACGTGCAAAACTTGCGGAGCGTTTAATGCTATTATTAGTAGCCTTGATGGGCAAGATGCAATTATGGAATGCAGAATAGAACAGCATGGCACAGGCGACGCTCTCGATTTTAGAGTATGGACTACCCCTTATGAAGTTAATGGTAAGCGATATTCGATTTTAGCTATGTCGGACATCAGCAACGAGAAGCGCAAAGAAGCACTCGAAAGAATTTTCTTCCACGACATAATGAATACAGCCACGGGGCTACGTGGAATGGCGCAATTGGTGGCAGAATATCCCGACGACACAGATGAATTTAAAGAGCTGATAGTCAATTTGACCGATAGATTAGTAGATGAGATAAATGCCCAGAGAATGCTGGTTCATGCTGAAAATTCTGAATTGCAAGCAGATTTTGAGCTTGTTAATTCCAAGTCGTTGCTTCAAAACACTCTTGATGTATATAGAAAAAATTATTTGACAAAGCACAAAGAATTGCAACTTGATTCTTCCACTGCGGAAGTAGATTTTCATAGCGACAAGACACTTTTGAGAAGGGTGCTACTCAATATGGTAAAAAACGCGATTGAAGCGTCGCCTATGGGGTCGGTAGTTACTGCGGGCTGCACGCGTAACGGCGAAGTTGTAGAATTTTGGGTGCATAATCCTTCGTTCATACCGCGCGAAATTCAGTTGCAAATTTTCAAAAGGTCGTTTTCAACTAAAGGCACGGGCAGAGGGCTTGGCACGTATAGTATGAAATTGATAAGCGAGCGATATTTGAACGGAAAAGTCTCGTTTACATCATCAGAGGAGAATGGGACAGTATTTACCGCTACTTATCCTATAGGGGACGGTAGATTTAGAAAATAAATGAACTGCTTTTGCAGTGTTTTATGGCTACTTGGGGCGAGCAAAAATTGCAAACTTGCTCGCTCTATCTGTATTCTTAAGCTAAATGTGTTCGGAGTTTAAAAGTTGGCAGCAATGAAATTGCCTTATGAGTTGCTTGAATTTTATCAAAGAATAAAAAGCGATATTGAAAAAATTTTAGAAGAATACGCAAACGTTCCAAAGGCGAAGTATTTTTATGAGTTATGCTATTGCATACTGACCCCTCAATCATCAGCTAAAAATGCTTTTTTAGTCCAAGAAAAATTGGAGCTACACGACTTTTTCAATACTGATTTTGATACTAAAGAATTGCTATCGAGCGCAGAGCATTACATTAGATTTCATAATCAAAAAGCAAATAGATTACGGGAAGTCAAGGAGATTTTTCCAGATGTTCTGCAGGTATTGGAATCTGCCAACTCCGCTTTTGATAAAAGAAAAAATATTTATAAGCTCGTAAATGGCGTTGGGCTGAAAGAAAGTTCTCACTTTTTAAGAAATATAGGCTATCGCGATTTAGCAATTATCGATAGGCATTTGCTTAAAAATTTGCTCCGCTGCGGAGTAATTGAGGAAATACCAAAATCTATAACCGAAAAGAATTATTATGATATAGAAGAAAAATTTATAAAATTTGGTAACTATATTGGAATTAGCATCGACCATCTCGATCTACTTTTCTGGAGCTACGAAACAGGATTTATTCTAAAGTAAAATCGCAGTCTATCGAGTTCTAATATATATTTTGCCTAATATAGGATCGGATTTGTGAATTGTTCTAATTCTATCGATGCGTTCTTCGTTTAATGTGCTGAATGGCACCATTAAAGTCAGTCCCGATTCTGTAATAATATTTCTGGATATAGTCATATTTTCGCTAAGTTCGTGTAGCTTCACTGTTTCCTCTTTTCCTTTTACTCCTATCTCTTTAGAAACTTCCTTCGAGCCTAAAAATTGATCGTAAAACGCAATTACGCGATGGTCGTATAGCCGCTTGGCTTCTACTAGCATAGCCTCAATGGTTCTTGCGGCATTGTCAGAGTTTTTCTTAAGAATTTCTTCAAACTCAATTGCGACACGAATTATTCTCGAGCCAAGCGGTATTTCCCACGCTTGCTTTTTTTCGGGGAATCCGCTGCCATCCATATTTTCATAAATATGGTACAATATCTGTTCTATAAATTCGCTATTTCTAACTTTGCTTAATAGCTGTCGCGAGAAATTCGGAATTTCAAGCATAAGTTGGCTTGTCGGCACACCTTTGAGCATCACAGGTCGCTCAACGGCTCTTGCATCAAGCCCTAATTTACCACAAAAGCATATTTCGGCGGCTCGCCGAATGTCGTCAATATCGCCTAAATTATCGCATAGCTGCCGTGCTATCCATTCGCTGGCTTCGACAATTCTGGGCAAATGTTTTGTATATTCTGGCATTCTGATTTGCTGAAATAATTTGATGTATTCAATCATATTATCAGCATCATTTTGCAACTCTTGGTTTAGCTCTGCAATTTGTGATTTTAAAGCTTCCTCGTTATGAATTAGGCTAACTACTTTCACTGCTGAACGGACTTTTACTATAAGCTGATCTACCGAAAATGGCTTTGTTAGAAAGTTATCCGCGCCCTGCTGAATAGTTTTGATGTTTATCTCTGGTTCAATACTCGAAGATATAGCGATAAAATAGCTCTTTTTCAGTACATCTGTGCTGCGTATTTTTGCGAGAAGTTGCATCCCCGAAAGTCCGGGCATATTCAAATCAGAGATAACAATACAGACTTCAGGATTTTGCTGCAAAGCCTTCCAAGCGCTGGCTCCGTCGTTATATACAGACAACTCTAAAGAGGGGAACACTTTTCCAATGATTTTTTCTAAAGTCATTGCTATAGAGCGTTCATCATCAACTATGTATATTTTGACCTTGTTTTCCATATTTACGTTTCTCCTAACATACAAAAATTGCCAATCAATTTGTGTGCCAATAGATTATTTAGTTAATGATAACTGTTATTCCAAATAATTCATTAGGAACTCTAACTGATAGCGTATCTGTAAGGAAAAGTTAGGCTTTAAGATGTCCTACACCTCGAAGGTGTAGGATATCTGGAAAACACGGATGCTCTCACTTGTTACCTTATGAGACAGCCACCTGGGATTGAGGTCAGAGTTCCTAATGCATTATTTAGCTTATATAACTTTTTCCCAAAAATATTTTTTAAAATTAAACTATTTTTTGTATTTTGTTTATAAGTAACAGCAAGACTACCTAAATTTGAATAAATGAAACAAGAAGCATTGGGCAAAATATAGCCTTTAGCTCGAGTGCTTACGCAAAAAAATACTCCAATAGGTAGACGTTTTTGCTACAAGTTCTATTTATGTCAACTTGAAATAAACTATTGGCTTTACTATGTTAAGCGTAAATAGCGATATATAAAAATTTGCGGATACATTTCAACAATATAAATTAATTTGAGTGGTAAATTATGAAGCAACAGCAACACGAGTTTAATAACTCTATGTCTAAAGAAAAAGATCTTTCGGCTTTTAAAAGGCTTTTCTTAAATGAAAAGTTGATTTTTGGATTTATAATACTGAACTGCATAACTTTGTTTGTCGAAGGGTTTCACCTTACAGGCGGCGTCCTAATGAATGTGGTGATGGCTGCGGATTACAGTATCACAATCGTATTTTTAATCGAAATGATTGTAAAAATATCGACACTTGGCTGGCGCCGCTATATAAAGTCCCACTGGAATAAGTTAGATTTTACTTTAGTAATGCTTTCGCTGCCTACAATTATAGCTGCGGTAACCAACATAGAGATGATAGATTTGTCCATATTACTTGTGTTTAGGCTACTAAGGGCGTTCAGACTTCTAAGGCTGATAGAGTATGTACCCGGTATAACAGGTCTTTTGGAAGGTGCGGTGAGGGCGCTGAAGACAAGCGTGGTAGTAATAATTGTTTTTGGTATAGCACTATTTATGCTTTCCATTTTCTCGAATTTTTTGTTTCACACCGTTTCGCCAGATCACTTTAGCAATCCGCTCGATTCGATGTATTCAATTTTTAAAATATTTACAGTGGAAGGGTGGTTCGACATACCAGATGATGTGGCAAGCAATTTCAGCGGGGTAATGAAGATGCTTGTCAGAGTCTACTTTGTTGCTATTCTTTTTGTCGGTGGCATCATAGGATTGTCGCTTTTAAACTCGGTTTTTGTCGATGCGATGGTTAGTGATAATAATGATGATTTAGAAAATGAAGTGAAGAGCTTAAAAAATGAAATAATTGAACTGAAAGCTTTAAT
>JAKIZN010000104.1 GCA_022708005.1 Bacteroidota bacterium
TCATCTTCTATAACCACTATTGTGTAATTTTGCTTCGACACTTTAACCGCCTTTATTTATTTCAACTTAACTTATTTCTATATAATAAAAATTATAATTTAATTACCTACCGCTCGCCACTAAATTTCTCTCGGAACGGGTATTTTTACATAAAATGTTGTACCTACTCCAATTGAGCTTTCCACATCTATAACTCCACCGTGTTGGTGCATAATTCGCTGAGTTATAGGCAGACCGAGTCCAGTCCCCTCAGCCTTTCTCGTGAAAAACGGATTGAAAATTTTAGATAAATCTTCTGGCGAAATTCCCACTCCGTTATCACTAATTGAAACCACCGCCATCTCTCCTTCTTTGTGCTTTACCGATGCCTCTGTGTAGGACTTAATGACTATATTTCCTTTTGCCTTTATAGCGTCAGCGGAATTAGTTACAAGATTGATAAAAACTTGTTGCAATTGCTTTTCGTCTGCAGCCACATTTGGCAAATTATCGTCTAAAAACAGCTCTACTGTTATTTCTTTCCTTTTGATGATAGAAGCAACTAACTCCAAAGTAGAAGGAATTAGTGAATTAATATTGAGATTTTTAATATCTGGCGCCGTAGGGCGAGAAAAATTTAGCGTAACTTCTACAATTTTCGATATTCGCTCAACTCCTTGCAGTGCGGTATTAACATAATCAAACTCTGGAGCAGTTTCTTGAATATTTCGCCGTAAAATCTGCAAGTTTAAATTTACTGCCGCGAGCGGATTGCGAATCTCGTGCGCAACGCCCGCAGAAAGCTGACCAAGCAGCACTAATTTATCTGCTTGCACCAATTTATCTGTTAGAGCGTGCTGCTCGCTCACGTCTCTCGCTATTGCTTGAATAAGATTATTACCGTCATATTTGACAAAGCGAGCGCTCACCTCTACCATTAAGTTATCTTGCTCTTTGGTATCTAACGAAAGCTCGCTCAAGACCATCGGTGAACTTGATTTTTGCAGCAATTTAAAAATCCTACGAAACTGTGGCAAAGTAGAGCCAATTAGTTCGTCTTTCGATACTCCTATTAAATTAGCCGCATATTCGTTAGAATCCAGTATGCACCAAGTTTCCGGCTGAACAATAAATACAGCATCGGTGGCGTTATCAAAAAATGATTTATACCACGCAAGTTGCTTTTCTAATCGCTCTGCTTTGGATTTAGCAGTTTCTTTCTTCGGTTGTGTATTTTGACTACTTTTCATACAAATTTAATTTTGCTTTTTAGGTTTTTCAATTGGCTTAGTTTCTTCGGCTGGCGCTCTTTGTTCGATATTAGTCGAATCAGAGGGCTGCCCCACCGGCATCAAATCTTTAACATCAAATTTCTTTATTTCTTGAACTGGCTCGCTAATCATATCTTTTACGCCCTGGATTATATTTTTAGGCTTGAACATGTCTTTCCAAGACTTTTCTTTTGTTTCTGGCAAATTCGGATTAAAGTTTGGGTCGTGCAGTTGAATTTCTTTTTTCTCGTATTTCACTGCCTGCTTTGTTTTTAGTGAATCAGGTATTTCCTCTCCACTTTTTAGTGCCGTAAGGTACAACACGCTCAATTTAACATCTTCGGCATATTCAGAATTTGGATATTTCTCCAAGAGAAGCGAATAGTAATAAAAGGCGCTATCGAGTTTTTGTAAAGGCTTTTCGTAAATCCAGCCAATATTATATAGCGACCGCGGGGCAAATTTAGACGCAGGATATTGCGAAAATATCTTATTAAACTGCGATATTGCAAAGCTATATTCACCGTGCTTCATCAAATCCCTGCCCGATGTGTAAAGTTCATTCAGAGAGTCGAGCACAAAAGCAGCCGTATAGCCAAGTTGCGACATAGCATCGCGTCCGAACTGCGTTTTGGGATATTTATCGACTATCACTTCAAGTAATGAATCCGACATTCGTAAATCATTCTTTTTTAAGTAATGCGACCACACATAAAGATAGCGAGCGGTATTAGTATCCGCAGCGGGCGATAATTTCGCTGCAAGCGAGTAGTAATATAAAGCAGAATCAGCATTTCTAAGCTGAGTATGCACACGTCCAAGTTCGAAAAGATCATAAGAAAGAACTTTTCGGGAGGTATCCGGAAGCTGCTCGCCGTCATTGATTCGCTTTAACGCTGGAAATGTTTTAGTAGTAAAAGTATCCCAACCATTCAGCAACTGATACATCTGGTCTGCTTGTGCATAAATCGGTATTCTGTGTGCCCGCGCTCTTGCGAAATACATTCTAGCTTTAGCGTAATCATTTTTTTCATATAAGTCCATTCCTCGTTCAAAAGCAAAAGCCGAAGATGCTGGATGAACGTTGTATAACGAATCCGATGTGCGCTCGTATTGCTCGATAGCTGGAACGTCGTCATTAAACCTTGCAATTTGCATCCTCTGAGCCAAAACGTATGCCTTCCATTCCGTAAACTTTCCGTCATTATCCAATTTATCCAAGATTTTCTCAGCTTCGCCTATTTTGCCGAGCCGTATCATCGATGCCGCCCTAAATAAATTTGCCTCAAAAATTCCGAGATAATCTGGCTTATACTTCAAGGCAACGGTGAACTCTTTTTCTGCACGCTCGAACATTCCTAATCTAAAAAGTAGCGACGCAAGCTCTATCTGCCATTTAGCCTTTGTAAAGCCATCGTCAGATTGAGCTACTGCTTGCAAGTATGGCTTCAGCGCCCCGGGCACATCATTTTGAAATAGAGCCAGCTCGGCTTCAATTCTAAACGCATCGGACAAAATATCGTATCTCTTCTTTTGCCAAGCAATATCCACAGTGCGAGAAAGCATAATTTTGCCCGCGTAAAACTTCTGCTGCACAATTAAATTAAGTGACAATAAGAAATGAGCATCGGGCGACAAATCACCGTCAGGGAATTTATCTATCAGCTCGCTGCACTTAATCTGCGACGGAAGCCACTCTTCCTTATAAAAATAAGTTTTTGCCATCAAATATAGCACATCTTGGACGTAATTGCTTTTAGGTCTATGCGCTAATAGTTTAGAGCCTTTTATTATTATAGAATCTAATTTAACCCCGACTGGCTGACGCTTTACGCGAGAGACAATAAACTCCTGCATAAACGGCGGCATACCGCTTGCTCGCGGCAGTTCAATTTGTATTTTAGGATCTGGAACTATTGTTCTGGGCTGCACTCGCTTTTTTTCATCTTGATATTCAAATTCTTCCTCTGCCTCTTTCATTAACTTTTCGGCATTATAATAAGTATTGAAATAAGCAGTAAAATTTTCGTATTGCCTGCACGAAGCTAATAGCAACGCCAAGAACAATACGGACATAACATATTTGATTTTCATTGCCTGCATCGCTTTTGCTTATTGATTCATAATTTCAGAGTAAATATGTTCCATATCATTTATATTTTTACAAAGATAATTAAATGGCGAATATTCTACAAGTATTATTTCATTTACGATTATAATTGCAAGATATTTTAAACCCAAATAATGCATTAGGAACTCTAACTGAATGTGTATCTGTAAGGAAATATTTGGCTTTAAGATGTCCTACACCTTGAAGGTGTAGGACATCTGGGAAACAGCTAATAGGCAATGAAAAAATTTCTATTGCATTATTTGAATTTAGTTAATCGCCCTTTAGCTTCATAAATTCACCCAAAACTATTTCGGGGGCGAGCTGTTTCATACAATTAAAATGCCCTTTGGGGCAGCTCTCCCTACCGATGTGAGTGCAAGGACGGCAGTTGAGTTCAATTTGTGCGATGCGGTGATTAGCCTTGTATGGATAAAATCCAAACTCCGGCACAGTCGAGCCAAATATAGAAATAATCGGCACTTGACAAGCTGCGGCTATGTGCATAAGCCCAGTGTCGTTTGTTATAAAAAAGTCGCATTCGGAAATTTTTCGGGCGCTCTCGAGCAATGATAATTTGCCCGTATAGTCCTCAAATTTGCAGTTCAGCTTTTCAGTTATTTGCCGAACTGTGCCCTGCTCGGGCAGGCTGCCGAAAAATTGAAATTCAGCTTCAAATTTATTGGCAATCAATTCTGCAAGCTGCGTAAAATGCTCTGGCAACCACCGCTTTGTGAAGTGCTGAGCGCCTGCTGCAATCCCAATTTTCACCGTCGCACCGTCGCTATGCACTCTCTGAATTTTTTCGCCCGTTTCACCAAAAATCTCAAGCCCATAATCATCTGGCATAATGCCTAATTCACTCGCGCAATCGAAATATCTATCAACAACATGGCTCGCCTGCTTAATTTTCTTTTTGGTATGCACCAACATAAGTTTGAAAAATCTATTTTTATTTACTCCAAAAGATTTCGCAGCTATGCCTCGCAGCATCAAATTGCTTCTAAGGTTATTTTGCAAATCGACTAAAACATCATATTTATTTGCGTTAATTTTATTTAATATTTCACTTTTCAAGCGGCGAATATCTTCTTTGGAATCTGACTTATCAAAAGTCCAAACGTGATTGATATTAGGATTAAACCTAATAATATCACGCATTTGCGAAGTTGTAATATAATCAATATTTGAGTTCGGAAACTTTTTTCGCAAAGCTCTGACAATTGGCGAAGTCAATAGCACATCGCCTATCGAACTAAATCTTGCGATTAATATATTGTTTTTTTCAAATAATTTCATAAATTACATTTTTTAAAATTACAAATTGTTGGAATAGAATTTAACATTTTAAAAATTAAATTCAAGGCTTGATATGAATTTTACGTTAGAAAACCACGGCAATATTTCTATTTTTCATCTAAAGAGTAAAAATGTTGACGGTCAGATTGCGGCTCAGTTCAAGGCGCAAGTGCTTATTGTGGCACAGCCTGATATTGAAGCTTTGATAATTGATTTATCGGAAGTAGAAGCGATGGATAGCTCTGGGTTGGGAGCGTTGCTATTGGCTCATAGGCAGCTAAAAGATTATTCTATTCCTGTTATACTGACTGGCGTCCAAGACTTTGTGAAAAGTTTAATGAATATAACAAGGATAGACGAGCTGTTCGAATATTATGACAGCATTGAAGAAGCTTTGAACACGTTCAAATACGCGGAAGAATAGTTTTTTAGAATAAACCATAAAAATAAAAATGCACTTAAAAATAGAAAATACAATTGCATTAATTATCGATATCCAATCAAAACTGCTGCCGTTCATACATGAAAATAGCAGCGTGATTGATAGCAACATAAAGCTAATAAAAGGCTTATCTGCTCTTGAAATACCGATAATTGTAACAGAACAATATCCTAAGGGCTTAGGAGCAACAGATGAATCTATTCAATCGGCTTTGGGTGAACATTATAAGCCAATCGAGAAGCTTACATTTAGCTGCTGGGGATGCGATGAATTTGTCGAAAAAATCAAGTCTTATGGCAAGCCAAATATTATAATAACTGGGATAGAAACCCATATTTGCGTGATGCAAACAGTTCGAGACTTGCTGGCTAATGATTTTTCGCCAATTATAGTTAGCAATTGCATTTCGTCAAGAAACCCTATCGATAAGCAAGAAGGCATCCAAAGAATGTTGGACGAAGGGGCATTTATTGGGACTTATGAATCGGTGCTAATGGAGCTTACCGTTAGCTCAAAACATCTAAAATTTAAAGAAATATCAAATATTATTAAATAGTTTTATTTAATTGCCGTAGCAGCAAGAGAGAGACGATGAGATTAACGTATGCAGAGATTAACGAAAGTAATCTCAGGCACAACATTTCTATGATAAAGAAATTTTCCCCGCATTCTACAATCACAGCTATGGTTAAAGCTAATGCTTATGGCCACGGAATAGATATTTATCCAAAAATTTTACGCGAAGAAAATATTGAATATTTAGGTTTTGCCTTTGCTGACGAAGCTGTCGAAGTGCGACAAAAAGGCGATAACGGGAAAATCATGGTATTAATATCTGCCCAAGAAGATGAAGCAGAGCTATACATGGAGCATTCGCTCGAAACAGTCTTCTCGTCGATAGATATTTTAAGAATATTTGCAGAAAAAGCCCAAAAAGCTGGCAAAACGATATACGGACACTTATTTATAGATACTGGAATGCACCGCGACGGCGTGTTCCCAAGCGAAAGCCTTAAGTTTATGCAAATTGCTGAGTCGCTGCCTAATATAAAAATAATAGGCGTATGCTCGCATTTATCGACTGCTGATTTTGATGATTTAAGCTTTGCGGAGCATCAGCTTGATTTATTTAATCATACTGCCGATATGCTTGAAGAAAAAGGCTATAAATTCAAATATAGGCATATTTCAAATAGTGCG
>JAKIZN010000105.1 GCA_022708005.1 Bacteroidota bacterium
ACATAAAAAAGTGTAAGTTCCTTTGTAGTATAAGCATTAGAATAAGCGCCGACTGTATCGAATTGATTAGAAATTTGTCTGGAAGTTCTATGTTTAGTCCTGCGATAGACGGAATGCTCTAAAAAATGGGCGATGCCGAGCGTATCGGCGTCATCTCTCGAGCCAGTGCCTACGCCAATGCCCAATGAAAAAGATTCTACCGACGGGACTTCTTCGCTAACGATGGTAAGCCCATTGCTAAGCACGGTTTTATTGTATTTTACAGCGTTATCCGAATTGCCAATTTCTATATCAATATTACTTCGCTTCAACTTCATACTTAAAATTTAAAATTTTATTTTCAAACGTTATGCCTTTCCCTGCTTATAAAAACAGTAATTTCGCACTAATAAAATTAATAGACGAATTAGAGCGATTTTAGTAAAAACAATTATGTAAATTACGAAATAAAAAGTTAATAACATAAACTCGAGTGATACAATAGCAATTCCATTTGATATTTATCTTGAATAATACAGGAGAAACCCTGACTGAATGCATACCCGTAAGGAAATGTTAGATTTTAAGACGTCCTACACCTTCGAGGAGGACATCTTAAACCCAAATAATGCATTAGAAACAATAGACAAAAATAATCCCGATAATCTTTTAATCCTGAGCATCTTGATTTAGGCAAGATTTTGGCTATTTTGTGAGCAGTTTTATATCTTATTTTTAATTATATGGCTTATCATCGATTTCCACGTTTCCGCGTTATGCCCCCATTCTTCGCCCCAAATATCTATGGTATGCGGTATTTCTTTGCCTGCAAGTATGCTTGATAAGTGGTAGCTGCTCGATGGGTCTTCGCCTAATCCCCTGCCGCTCAGAAGGTAGACATGGTGGCGGCTTTTCAGAAATGCCAGCCAATAATTATCGTTTAGATTTGGCAGGTAATGCACTGGCGAATTGAAGTAGCAATTATCGTCCCAATAGCCATGTGTATAGGAATAAATATCGTATTTGCCACTCATCGCAATAGTGCCGATAAATAGATCTGGTCGGCGAAAGTAGGTGTTTAATGCATGATATGCACCTTTCGATGCGCCTGCGGTAATGATTGGCACAATGTTTCCGCAATTATCGTATATTAGCGGCAATACCTCTTCGATTATGAAATTATTATAATCAAAATGCTTTTTTGAACGTTCAGCAGGACTTAAATCGCTGTGTTCCCAAGTTTCTTTATTAGCGGTAGCGATTGAATATACGGTAACTATCCCCTTTTTGATGAATGGCAAGATTGATTCAATAATACCGTTGCGTTCGTTTTCGTAAGGGTCGTCCTCAGTCGAAGAGAAAAGCAATATTGAAGAACCAAAATGCCCATAAACTGGCATTTCTACAGTCTTTCCCAAGTGCTGGCTTTCAATCTCAAGTATCTTATTGTGCATCTTAATCGCCGCCCAAATAAAAAATTATAAGACGTGAATTATTACAAAAAATTTTTCATAATAGACAGTAGAAAGGTTATTTTCTGAACACGATTACGGCGATTAAAGGATAAATAAGATAATAAGAAAGAAAATTGGGAAATGGGCGAAAATAATCTTGCTAATCCTTTAATCTTAAAAATCCTGATTCAGACAAGAATAATTGTAGGGGTAGAGCTTGCTCTACCCGCAATAAATAAGGGGCTGTCTCATAATGGTTCAGATGCATTATTTGGATTTAATCCCGAAGGGATTTGATGTTTGTAGAAAATAAAATTGCATAACCCAATGCGACTCCTACGGAGTCGTATTATGCTAAACCAATGCGACTCCTACGGAGTCGTATAATGCTAAACCAATGCGACTCCTACGGAGTCGTATAAATCTCCGATTATTCATTACTACAAACATTTGAACCCTTCGGGTTCGTTACAATTTGGCTTTAAGATGTCCTACACCTCGAAGGTGTAGGACATCTGGAAAACACGGATGCTCTCACCTGTTACCTTATGGGGCAGCCCCATTTAGAGAACAGCGGATAGACAAGGGAGCATGCCCACTTGTCTAAAAACATAGTCAGTCAGAGTTCCTAATGAATTATTTGTATGAAAATAGCTGTAAAGCAAATTTCGCTCTTTGGTTTATGCTGATTTATGGTTAAATTTGTCTTTTTTGTAAGATAACTTTATTGAAATATGCAATTTGAAAATACAGCGACCAAAGTGGCTAATAACAATATAATCGAAGGACTTAATCCAGAACAAAAAGCCGCAGTGCAAACTATAAACGGTCCTTTGCTGATTGTCGCAGGAGCCGGCAGTGGCAAAACACGCGTGATTACCAATCGTATAGCCAATTTGATAGCCAACGGGGTCGCACCTTGGAATATACTAGCGCTTACTTTTACTAATAAAGCCGCAGGCGAAATGAAAAAGAGAATAGCCAATTTGATTGGCGAAAGCCAAGCCGAAAAAGTTTGGGCTGGCACTTTTCATTCAATATTCGCAAAATTACTGCGATACGATGCGGAAATTTTGGGCTATGATAGAAATTTTACGATTTACGACGCCGACGACTCGCTCAGCCTTGTCAAAAAAGTATTAGAAGAGCTTAATCTTTCTGGCGCAAGTATGTCTCCGCAAAGCGTTCGCTCAAGAATTTCATCTAATAAAAATAAGCTGATTACTTGGCAAAATATTGCCGAAAATCAACGCATGCAATACGATAAGGCATTTGCCGAAGTATATAAAAGATATAACGAAAAGCTAAAAATAAATAATGCAATGGATTTTGACGATTTGCTGTGGAATTTTATCTTATTACTGCAAAAATCAAAAGACGTATTAAACAAATATCAGGAAAAATTTCGCTATATATTAGTCGATGAATATCAAGATACGAATAAGGCGCAATATATCGCAACTAATTTATTAGCAAGGCATTATCAAAATATCTGCGTTGTCGGCGATGATGCCCAAAGTATTTATGGGTGGCGCGGCGCCGATATTCAAAATATTTTAGACTTCAAGGAAGACTATCCCCACGCAAAAGTTTTCAAGTTAGAGCAAAATTATCGCTCAACTAAAACTATACTCGAAGCTGCGGATTCGGTAATCAAAAACAATTCAAATCAGCTCAAAAAAAATCTGAGGACGGATAACCAGCAAGGCGAATTGATTGACGTGGTCGAATGCGATTCGGATATTGAAGAAGCGGAATATATCATTTCGACAATAAAAAATCATATAAATTCTGGAAAATCTGCCAAAGATTTTTGCGTTCTTTATCGCACTAATGCGCAATCGCTGGAGTTTGAAAAAGCCTGCCGCAAGAGAAATTTGCCGTATATCATCATCGGCGGGATGTCTTTTTATAAGCGAAAAGAAGTGAAAGATACGCTAAGTTATTTGCGGGTGTTAGTCAATCCCAAAGATGCCGAGGCGCTGCTTCGCATAATCAACGAGCCTACACGCGGGATAGGACAAACTTCACTGCAGCATTTAATTAATTTCGCCAATAGCAATTCTATAGATCTTCTCAGCGCTTTTCGTCGAGCTAACGAAAACTCTAACTTGCAGAAACGAGCAGTAGTTGCAGCTACAAATTTTGCGAACTTTATCGATTTATTCCGCAATAGGCTTGAAGAGGAAGAATATAGCGACGTCGCAGGTGAATACATAGCTGAAACTGGCATGATAAATTTCCTAACTATGATGGGAACAGACGAAGCCAAAGATAGAATCCGCAATATCGAGCAAGTCATTAATGATATTGCTAATTTTGAAATGGATAACCCCGATAGCACACTGGAAGACTATGTTCAGCAAATTTCATTAATTTCCGATATTGACGATAAAGAGTTCGGCACAGAAAGGCTGCCGCTTATGACTTTGCACTCCGCAAAAGGCTTGGAGTTCAAAGAAGTGTTTATTGCTGGATTAGAGCGCGGGCTTTTTCCACTTTTCAGGGCAGACCAAGATCCAAAAGAAGAAGAGGAAGAGCGTAGATTGTTTTATGTCGGCATAACAAGAGCAGAGCAAAAGCTTAGCTTAACTTACTCCAAAAAGCGAATGAAATTTGGTAGTGTGAGCTTTCAAGCGCCTTCGTCATTTTTAAGAGAAATCGATAAATCTTTGCTGAATATGCTGCTTCCCTCCGGCGAAAAAGCTCAAAGCAGTTCACCAACTTTTGCAAGAGGTGCTGGCTCGACGTTTGCCGCTAAGCAGCATTATTTTTCCGATATTCCGCAGCAAGAATATTATTCGCAAATAGAGCAACCGCAATATAGATTTAGAGTTGGCGATTTGGTTCGCCATAAGCAATTCGGAGTGGGCAAAGTTACGGGCATGAGTGGCGATGGAGCGAACACAAAGATTACGGTCAATTTTAGCAATATAGGCAAAAAATTATTATTGCTTCAATACGCAAAATTAGAATTAGTAAAGCAGGCAAAGTAACATGAAAAAGAACATAGGTCATATCGATTGGTTTATTATGATTCCTGTGGTTGGGCTTATGCTGTTCAGCTTGGCTTTTGTATATTCGGCAAGTGCGACTATAGCTGAGCAAAAGTTCGGCGGAGCGGAGAAATTGCTTTTTAATCATGGGATTAGAATTATCGCAGGCATAGTTATTATGCTCGCCGTATCGAAGGTGGATTATCACTTTTGGCAAAAAATAAGCAAGCCCGTGCTTTTCGTAAGTATTGCGACTTTGGTCGTTGTGCTTTTTACTGGCGAAACGGCAAAAGGCGCTGCCCGTTGGATAGACTTAGGATTCTTTAATTTTCAGCCATCGGAGCTGGCAAAATTCGCAATGGTTCTGCATTTTGCAGTGCTATTGACTAATAAACAGGAATATATAAAAGAGTTCAAAAGAGGCTTTTTGCCGTTTATGATTTGGACGATTTTAATTTGCGGACTGATTGCGTTGCAGCCGAATTTTTCGACTATGATGGTGATGTTCTTAATTGCCGTTTCGATGATGTTCATCGGCAATACTAATTTGATACATTTAGCTTTAACGGCTTTCGTTGGGCTGATTGCGTCGGCAAGCTATGCCGTTTCTGCAACTTATCGAATGAACCGCATCAAAGCATTTTTCGGTATGTTTGATAGCAGCAGCGAGCATTTTGAAAGTTCGAGCTATCAGCTAAATCAAGCGCTGATAGCTATAGGCAATGGCGGTATTTTCGGAGTTGGACCTGGGCAAAATAGGCAGAGCCATTTGTTTTTGCCCGAATCTTATGGCGATTTCATTTTCTCGATTATTGGCGAAGAATATGGCTTTATCGGACTTTTCGTTATACTTGCTGCGTTTGCCCTGATTTTTTGGCGAGGCATGATAATAGCAAAGAAGTCGCCCGATAACTTTGGCTATTTTTTGGCTATCGGTATCACTATCACATTTGCTATCTATGTATTTGTTAATGCTGGGGTTAATACTGGGCTGTTGCCGACTACTGGTGTGCCGATGCCTTTTATTAGCTATGGCGGCACTGCGGTTATTTTTTACGCCGTTGCAGTCGGTATTTTATTGAATATATCGGCTCAAGCGGGGATTTTCCCAAAAGTTCAAAAGAAAAAAACTTCGGAGGAGCAAGTTGGATAAATTTTCATCGCTTGTCTTTTTAGTATTTGCAGTGGTTACTTTTTTATTAAGAAGATACGATTTATCGGTAGCAAATCTAATCGCCGCAATAGGTTTTGCCATATTTGATTATCGCCTTCATATCATTGTAAAGTTCAAATTGCAGCATCATTGGGAGCGTAAGCTGAGGCTATTGGGCAACGTAATTGGCTATGCTGGCATTGCGTCGCTGATAATAATTATTGTGATGCGATTGCTAAAAATAAGCATATAGGAGAAGACTTCGCTAAAAGTCTTCAAACGCTTCCCTTTCAATAGGATAATTATTTCTAAATTCGTCGAAAGCTTCATCGGAGTTCGGTAATGCCGAGACTGCTTTGAATCTTTGGCTTAGATTAAGCAAATTTCTATTTGAAGCAATTAGGTCGTATACTTCGCTGCTGCTGACGTCAGAAAAATTTCTTTTCGCTGCTGAATTTATTTTCAAGAGAATAGCTCCATAATTCGGCTTGATTCCCGTTACCTGCTCAAAAACTTTTGCCATCATCAAGCTGCCTTTTAGCTTCGCATCATAAGAATGCCCTGCTATATGCGGCGTGGCAATCATCGCCGAGCGAACTGCCGCAGCATCAACCGAAGGCTCGTTTTCCCAAACATCAACTATTGCATCTATTTTGCCTTGCGAGGCTGCTTGGCTCCAAGCAGATTCGCTTACTATAGTCCCCCTTGAAGCGT